>DATFUK010000230.1:0-24793 GCA_035260865.1 Candidatus Methylomirabilota bacterium
GGCCCGCGCTCGCCGCTTCCACCCGCCCGCCGTGCATCTCCACCAGCCGGTGCACCAGAGTCAGACCGAGGCCGAGCCCCCCCTGCCTGCGCTCGAGCGAGCGGTCGGCCTGGATGAAGAGATCGAACACGTGCGGCAGCACAGCGGGATCGATGCCGATCCCGCTGTCCTCCACCACGATCACGACCTCGTCCGCCTCGGCCCGCGCCCGCAGCTGCAAGCGGCCGCCGTCCTCGGTGTACTTGATCGCGTTGTCGAGGAGGTTGCCGACCGCCTGGGCCAGCCGCGCTGGATCACCGTCCACCCAGCCCACGTCCGCGGACACGTCCACCTCGAGCGTCTGCCCCCGGCTCTCCGCGGGGGGGCGCGCCGCCTCCACCGCCTGGGTCAGGACCGCGGCGACCGAGACGGTCGCGGGCTGCAGCGTGATCTTGCCCGAGGTGATGCGGGAGACGTCGAGCAGATCGTCCACGAGCCGGGTCATGAGGCCGACCTGCCGCTCGACGACCCCCGCGACCCACCGGACCCGATCGTCGCCCGTCCCGAGCAGCGCCAGGGTGTGGGCCGCGTTGCGGATCGGCGCGAGCGGGTTGCGCAGCTCGTGGGCCAGCATCGCGAGGAACTCGTCCTTGCGCCGATCCGCGTCCTCGGTCACGCGCTCCGAGCTCCGCCGCTCGGTGATGTCGCGGAAGACCAGCACCACCCCGACGATGCGGCCGCGCGCATCCCGGATCGGGGCCCCGCTGTCGTCGATGGGCAGCTCGGTGCCGTCCTTGGCGATCAGCACCGTGTGGTTGGTGAGGCCCACGATGGCGCCGAGGCGGATCACCTTGCTGACCGGGTTCTCCGCGGTGTCGCGCGTCGCCTCGTTGACGATGCGGAACACCGTCTCCAGGGGCTCGCCGAGCGCCTCGCCGCCCCAGCCGGTGAGGACCTGCGCCACCGGGTTCAGCAGGGTGACCCGGCCCTGCGCGTCGGTCACCACCACCGCGTCGCCGATGCTGGTGAGCGTGGTACGGAAGCGCTCGCGCTCGGCGTGCAGCACGTCGGCGGTGCGCTGGCGGGCATCCAGGTTGCGCGCGACCAGGGCGATCACGATCGCGACGAGCACGAGCCCCAGCCCGAGGCCGACCACCGTGCTGACGAGCGTGGTGCGGGTATTGGCGCGCGCGGCCGCCTCCCGCCGGACGAGCAGCGCGCGCTCGAGCTGCTGCATGCCGTAGACCTCGTCGCGGACCAGGTCCATCACGCGCTTGCCCTCGCCCTGGAGGAGGTACTGGCGCGAGAGCGCGAGCGCGCGACTCTTGTCGGGCTCGGCCTGGAAGCGGTCGACGCCTTGCTGGAGCACCGCCAGCCGCTCCGCGGTCAGCTGCTCGAGCTTGAGCACGTGCGCGGTCTGGGGCGGGTTGTCGATGGTGAGCGCCCGCAGCCGCTCGAGCTGCCCCCGGAGCCGCGGCAGCGCCTGCTCGTAGGGCTCGAGGTAGGGCCGCTCCCCGGTCAGCAGATAGCCGCGCTGCCCGGTCTCCGCGTCCTTGAGGGTGGACATCGCCTGCTCGATCTCGCTCAGCACCTCGTGGGTGTGGGACACCCACTGCACGCCGGTGGCGACCTCGCGGATGTTGTGCAGGGTCAGGACCGCGTCGACCAGCAGTGCGGCGACCAGCAGGACGAGCGCGGCGGTCTGGCCGCGGGTCAGGCTCCAGCGCATGAGGGGCGGCCGGCTCCGCTCAGCGGCCGCCCGCGAGGGCCGGCGCCACCTCGGCGAGGAACCGCTTGAGCTGGCCGCGCTGGTCCCACGACGTGAGCCGGAGCGCGATGTGACCGAGGCCCGCCTCCGCGTAGTCGCGCAGCTCCGCGATACACTGGGCCGGGCTCCCCGCCACCGTCCAGCCCTCCACGAAGGCGGGCGAGAACTTGGAGGTGTAGTAGGTGTCGAGGAACGTCTTGCTCTCCTCGAGCGCCTGCTGACGGTCCTCGTTGATGTTGATGTTGTGGTAGAGCGCGCTGCCGAGGGCGTCCGGGTTGCGGCCTTCCTCCCGCGCCATCCTCGCGATGCGCGCCCACTGCTCGCGGAACTGGGCCGGGCTCACCTTGTTGGTCATCCAGCCGTCCGCGTAGCGGGCGACCCGGCGGAACCCGCGCTCCACCGCCGCGTCGGACGCGCTGGCCCCACCCTTCCAGGTGAGGCCGGTCGGATTGCTCGCGATCCAGATCGGGCACGGCTGCTGCGCCGGCCGGGGCTCGATCTTGACGCCTTCGAACCGGTAGAACTCTCCGTGGTGCGAGACCTTCTCGCCGCTCCAGACCTTCCGGAGGATCTGGATGCCCTCTTCCATGCGGCCCACGCGCTCGCTCGAGCGCACGCCCATGACCTGGTGCTCGAGGGCCTGCGCGGCGCTCTGCTCATCGGGCCCGCCCAGGCAGACCGCGAGCCACGACCGCCCGCCCGAGAGCAGGTCGAGGCTCGCCCACTGCTGCGCGAAGAGGAGCGGGTGACGGTGCACGAACGTGGCGAGGCAGCCGACCGCGAGCTTGAGGCGTGACGTCGCGCCGGCGAGCGCGGAGAGCAGCGCCACCGCCTCGAGGCGCGGCTTGGCCAGGAGGCTGTCGCCCACCCAGAGCGCGTCGAAAGCGCCCGACGTCTCGGCCTGCTGCGACAGCTCGATCAGATCGCGGGCCTGGATCGCGCCCAGCACCACCGCCCGATTCGCCAGGATCAGCCCGAAGGTCGCGCGCGCCATGACATCCTCCCGGCGCCAATTTAGGGGTCACGACGGGGCACGTCAAGCGCGAGGCTCCGCTCGTCGAGCGGGCGCGGCCCGGCCCCGGAAATTTCTACCGGATGGACGCTCGGCATTGACGCCCGGTGACTCCTCGGCTACGGTCTCGGACGGACAGAGGATCGATGATCGCTCAGCCGGCCTTCCCCGTGGTCCCCGCCTGACCTGGTTCGCGCTGTCGCTCGGCGCGGCGCTCACCCAGGCCGTGCAGTTCGCCGTCGTCAAGGGCCGGGCCCGCGAGATCCCCCCGTTGGTGATCGTCGCGTGGACCCAGGGAGTGGCCTGCCTCGCGTGGGTGGCCTTCTTCCTGATCTCGGGCCACGCGTTCGTGCCGCCCGGCGGCGCCTGGCCCGCGATCGCCGCCTCGTCCCTGCTCGTGATCGGGATGAGCGGCCTGCTCGCGCGGGCGAGCGCGCGGGGTGACATCTCGATCGTGGGTCCGATCCTGGCCCTGAGCCCGATCTTCACGATCCTGCCGGACGCGGCGCTCTCGGGCGGGTGGCCGAGCGCGCTCGGCTGGGTCGGCCTGGCCCTGTCGCTGACCGGCACCGTCAGCCTCTCGGGCGGGCCGGGGGCCGCGGGCCTGCTCGGGCGCGTTCGCGTCCTCTTCGCGCGCCGCGATGCGCTCGACGCGCTCGGCGCCGCGTTCTTCCTGGGCTTCCTCGCCGCGGTGGACCGCTGGGCCGCGCTCGCCATCGGGCCGCCGAGCTATCTCGTGTCCTCGCACGGCACCACCGCGGTGATCACCACCCTCGTCGTGCTACTGACCACCCCGCGCGCGCTCGCCGCCAGCGTCGCGCCGCGCAACCTGGTCACGCTGGTGAGCCACGGGCTCCTCGGCGTCACCGGCACCGGGATGCAGACGCACGCGCTCACGATGGCGCCCGCGGCCTACGTCAACGCGATCCGCCGCATGTCCGCAGTCCTCGCGGTCCTCCTCGGCCGCACCCTCTTCGGCGAGCCCGACCTCGCCCGCCGCCTCGCCGCCGCCCTCCTCGCCTGCCTCGGCGCCGCCTGCCTCCTCCTCGCCCGCTAGCCCGGGGTCAGGTCTTGAAATACGACATTTCCGCACCCAGCGCCGGCTGCGCGCTTGGCGAAATGTCGTATTTCAAGACCTGACCCCAGATCAGTCGTAGAGGTGGCAGGCCACCAGGCGGTCGGCGGTGGGGCGGAGGGCGGGGGGGTCGGTGGCGCAGCGAGGCATGACGTGGGGGCAGCGCGTGTGGAAGCGGCAGCCGGCGGGCGGGGCGAGCGGGCTCGGCACCTCGCCCGAGAGCACGATCTCCTCGCGGGGCGTGTCGAAGTCGATCGGTAGCGCCGCCGCGAAGAGGGCCTGCGTGTAGGGATGGCGCGGCTCGAGGGCCACCGCCGCCGCGTCGCCCCACTCCACGATCTGGCCCAGGTACATCACCGCGATGGTGTGGCTCATGTGCGCGACCGCGGCGAGGTCGTGGGCGATGAACAAGTACGACACGCCGAGCCGCTTCTGCAGGTCGCGCAGCAGGTTCAGGATCTGCGCGCGGATCGAGACGTCGAGCGCGGAGACCGGCTCGTCGAGCACCACGAGCCGCGGGGAGAGGGCCAGCGCCCGCGCGATGGCCACGCGCTGCCGCTGCCCGCCGGAGAACTCGTGCGGGAACAGCTCGGCCGCGCGCGCGGGCAGGCCGACCAGGTCCAGCAGCTCGAGCACGCGCCGCCCGCGCGCCGTCCGGTCCATCGGCTCGTTGATCACGAGGGGCTCGGCCACGATGGATCCCACGCGCATGCGCGGGTCGAGCGAGGCGTAGGGGTCCTGGAACACGGCCTGGATCGACCGGCGATAGCGCCGGAGACCGGCCCGATCGAGCGTCAGCACATCCTCGTCCTGGAAGCGGATGGCCCCCGCGGTCGGCCGCTCGAGCCCCAGCACCAGCTTGGACGTGGTGGTCTTCCCGCAGCCCGACTCGCCCACCAGCCCGAACGTGGTCCCGGCCTCGATCGTGAACGAGATCGAATCGACCGCGCGGACCAGGCCGGTGGACCGGCCGAGCAGCCCGCGGCGCACCGGGAAGTGCTTGGTCAGCCCCTCCACCTCGAGCAGCGCGCTCACGCCGGCGTCTCGAGCCAGCAGCGCGCCACGTGCCCGTCGCCGACCGGCCGCTCGGGCGGCGCCTCCACCCGGCATCGCTCCATGACGTGCGGGCAGCGCGGGGCGAACGCGCAGCCGGCGGGCAGCCGCGCGAGATCCGGCGGCTGGCCCTCGATGGCGGTGAGGCGGTCCGTGCGGGCGCCCAGGCGCGGAATGGACTCGAGCAGCGCCCGGCTGTAGGGATGCGCGGGCCGCGTGAAGAGGCGCCGCACCGGCCCCATCTCGACGATGCGCCCGGCGTACATCACGGCCACCCGGTCGCAGATCTTCGCCACGATCCCGAGATTGTGGGTGACGAAGATCAGGGCGAACCGGTGACGCTGCTGCAGCTCCTTGAGCAGGCCCAGGTACTGGGCCTGGATCGTGAGGTCGAGGCTCGTGGTCGGCTCGTCCGCGATGAGCAGCCGCGGCGGCGCCGCGATGGCCATGGCCCCCACCACCCGCTGGCGCATGCCGCCCGAGAGCTGGTGCGGGAACGCGCGTAGCCGCTGGGCGGGCGACGGGATGCGCACCGCGGCGAGCAGCGCGGCGGCCCGGTCGGTCAGCGCCGCCCCGCGGAGGCCGTGGTAGAGCGCGACCGGCTCGCGCACCTGCATGCCGATGGAGAACACCGGGTTGAGCGAGCTCATCGGGTCCTGCAGGATCATGCCGATCCGCCGGCCGCGGATCTCCCGCATCTCGTCCTCGCTGCGGGTCAGCACGTCCAGGCCGTCGAGCAGCACCTGCCCGCCCAGGATGCGCGCGGCGGGCCGCGGCACCAGCCGCACCAGGCTCAGGCACGTCAAGCTCTTGCCCGAGCCCGATTCGCCGACGAGCCCCAGGGTCTCCCCTTCCCCGATCGCAAACGAGACCCCGTCCACCGCCCGCACGGTGCCCCAGCGGGTGACGATGTGGGTCCGGAGGTCGCGGACGTCGACGACTGGCGGCGGCACGGCGGGTCGGGCGCTCAGAGCTGGCGGAGCTTCGGGTCGAAGGTGTCGCGAAGCCAGTCGCCGAGCAGGTTGAAGGCGAGCACGACGAGGAGGATGGCGAGCCCGGGGAAGAGCGACACCCACCACGCGCTCGTCACCACGTCGCGGCCCTCCGCGATCATGGAGCCCCAGGCCGGGGTGGGCGGCGGGATGCCCGCGCCCAGGAAGGAGAGCGAGGCCTCCACGATGATCACGTAGCCGATCTGCAGCGTCACCAGCACCAGCAGCGTGCCGAGCGTGTTCGGCACGAGGTGCCGGGTGATGATGCGCCAGGCTCCGGCGCCCGCCAGACGGGCCTGGGCGATGAAGTCGAGCTGCATCAGGGTCAGCACCTGGCCGCGCATGACCCGCGCGTAGCGGGCCCAGAGGATCACCGCGATGGCGACCACCACATTGCTGAAGCTCGGACCGACCGTGACCGCCAGGATCAGGGCCAGGAGGATCACCGGGAAGGACATCGTCGCGTCGGTGACGCGCATCAGCACCGCGTCCACGCGGCCGCCGTAGTAGCCCGCGGTGAGCCCCACCGCGGCGCCGAAGGCGCTGGCGAGCAGCACCGTGATCACCCCCGCGGAGAGCGAGATCCGCGAGCCCCAGACGATGCGCGAGAGCATGTCGCGGCCCAGCCGGTCGGTGCCGAGCGGATGCGTCCAGCTCCCGGCTTCCTCCCACACCGGCGGCTTGAAGCGATTGCGGAGCGACTGGGCGTGCGGGTCCGGCAGGCCCAGCAGCGGGGCGGCCAGGGCCACGAGCAGGAAGAGGCCGATCACCCCCAGCGGGAACATGGGCAGCCGCCATCCGCGGGAACCGGCACCGGGGACCGCGCTCTCGGGAAGCGTGAAGGCGGCCGGCTCAGCGGGCATAGCGGATGCGCGGGTCGATCCACGCGTAGAGGCAGTCCACGCAGAGGTTCACCACCGCCACGATCGCGGCGGTGGTCAGCACCACCGCCTGGATCACCGGGAAATCGCGCGAGCTGATGCCCTCGTAGGCCAGCCGCCCGATGCCGGGCCACGCGAAGACCGTCTCGACGACGATCGCGGTGGTCACCAGGATCGCGAAGTAGATCCCCGCAAAGGTGACCACCGGGATCAGCGCGTTCCGGAGCGCGTGGAGCCAGATGACCCGGCGCTCGGCCACGCCCTTCACCCGCGCCAGCTTCACGTACTCCGAGTCGAGGACCTCCAGCATCCCGGAGCGGAGCAGCCGCATGAGGCCGGCCACCACGAACCAGCCCAGCGTGAAGCCGGGCAGCACGTAGCTGGAGAAGCCGGCGATGCCGCCCGCGGGCAGCCACTGCAGCCGGCCCGCCACGAACTCCACCAGGAGAATGGCCACCCAGAAGGTGGGCAGCGACTGCCCGAGCACCGAGACGACCTGGGCCGCGCGATCGAGCCCGGTGCCCTTCTTCACCGCGGCCATGATGCCGAGCGGGAACGCCATCGCGAGCGAGACGCCCATCGCGAAGGCGGCGAGCTTGAGCGAGTTGGGCAGGCGCTCGCGGATCAGCTCGCTCACCGGACGCCGCGCGCGCAGCGAGACCCCGAAGTCGCCGGTGACCGCGCGCCCCACGAAGGAGAGGTACTGCTCGACGTACGGGCGGTCGAGCCCCAGGTAGCGGCGGGCGTTGTCGAAGTCCTCCTGGGAGGCCGACATCGGGAGGATCAGGTAGAGCGGGTCCCCGGTGGCCCGGGCCAGCACGAAGACCACCACCGAGACGATCGCGAGCGCGATCAGCGACTGGACGAGGCGGGCGGCGATGAAGCGAAGCATCGCGTGGGCCGCCGCCTGGCGCCCCCGGTTATTTCCCGGAGGCGAGCTGGTCGAAGAACAGGTCGTACATGACGCTGCCCACGTTCCATTTCGCGAGGGTCTTGGACGTCGCGTACGGGGAATGCAGGTACACCACCGGGACGCCCAGGTGCTCGCTCCGCAGCCGGGTGTAGACGTTGCGCATCAGCGCGTTGATCTTCTCCCGATCGGTCTGGCGCATCACCTGCGACAGCATCCCGTCGATCTCGGGGTCGTTGACCGTATCGGAGGGCTTGGACGCCGAGTAGGCCTGCTTCTCCAGCAGGGCGTACGCCCCGATCCAGTCCCGGTTGGCGATGTTGAAGTAGCCGACCGCGCCGGGAGCGCTGCGGTCGAACCACGCCTTCCGGAACGCGGGGTAGTCCACCGGGATCAGGCGGCTCTTGATCCCGAGCTTCTCCCAGTAGCCGGCCACCGCCTCCGCCATCGTCTTGCCCTCTGGAAGACCGGGGAGCTGGTAGGCGTAGACGTCCAGGTTGAACCCGGAGGCGAATCCCGCGTCGGCCAGGAGCTTCTTGGCCCGCGGCAGATCGTAGGGATACGTCATGTCCGGCGTCTGCTTGAAGCCCACGTCCTTGAACGACCACGAGAGACCGAGCGGGACCGCCGCGGGATCGGCCTTGCCCCCGAAGATGGATTGCGCGATCTCGGCGCGATCGAGCGCCAGGTTGAGCGCTTCCCGGACCCGCTTGTCCTTCGCGGGCGGCACCCGGCCATCCGCCCCCAGGACCCACCACATGGTGAGGATGGATTCTTCCCGGCGGTAGTGGATCGGGAATCCGTCCTTCTCCACGTCCTTCACCCGCTCGCGGCTCAGCTCGACCACGTCCACCTCGCCGCGCCGCAGGAGCGCGATGCGGGTGGTCTCCTCGGGCACGAGGCGGAAGGTCATGGTCTTGTACTTGGGCGTCCCGATCCGCCAGTGATTGTCCCCGGCGGTCAGGGTGATGTGCGAGCCGGTCACCTGCTCCACGAACTTGTAGGGCCCGCTGCCGATCGGTTTGCGCGCGAAGACGTCGTCGCCCACCGACTCGATGTACTTCTTCGGGGTGATCATCCCCTCGGTGGAGAGCGAGCGGGACAGGTAGAGCGGGATGATCAGCGTGGGCTCCTTGGTCACCACCACCACCCGGTCCGGGGCGGGCGTCTCGATGTCCTGGATCAAGGTGCGGAGCGGCCCCGCGTACCCGGTGGTCGAGCGCTTGCCGATATTGCGCATGATGCTGAACTTCACGTCCTCGGACGTCAGCTCGTCGCCGTTGTGGAACTTGACGCCCTTCCGCAGGTAAAAAGTCCAGCGCTTGAAGTCCGGGGAGTTCTCCCAGCGGGTGGCGATCCCGCCCTCGCGGGAGGGCTGGCCGTCGGGGGTCGTGCCCACGAGGTAGTCGAAGATCATCGAGAGGTAGTACTTCACCAGGTGGCCGCCCAGCGGCGGATCGAGCACCTCGGTGGCGAAGCTCGACAGGGCGACCGTGAGCTCGGTCTTGGGCTGGGCCCAGCCCGTTCCCACCGCCACCATGCCCAGCAGGGCCAGGACCAGCAGGAATACGCGGGCCATCGCGGTCGCACGCTTCATGTCGGACGCTCCTCGGTTGAGGGACCGGTGAACTTGCGCTTGCCGGGAGACCTTAGCCCGGGAGAGGCCCCGACGGCAAGCCCCGCCGGGGTGGAAGCCCCCGTCCGGCGGTCAGGCCCCCTGACGCCGGTCAGTCGCGAGAATCGCTGGACTTGGTGAGGTCGAGGACGGCGGGCAGCTGCGGGGACTGGCGGGACAGCTCGAGCCGGGTGATGCGGGACATGTTCCGGACGATGTCGCGGATCTGCTCGGCCGACTTGATCGCGCGCTGGACGTACGCGGCCGCCGGCTCGGCCACCTGCCCGCGCGCCACCATGAGCTGGAGGCTCGCCATGATGACGGTGAGCGGGTTGTTGATCTCGTGGGCGGTCGCGAGCGCGAGCTGGCCGACGGAGCGCAGGGCCTCCGCCTCGCCCGCCCGCGCGTCGGACCGCTTGATGTCGGTGATGTCGTGGGCGTGGCCGAGCACGTACTCCGCCCCGCCGGGCTCCCGGCCTCGGACGTTGCTGTAGCTCCAGATCCGCTCGTCCCCCTCGCGGGTCACCACGAGCATGAGGCCCTCGTCGGTCACGTTCCGCCGGATCCGGTCGAGGTACTCGGGGAAGAGATCCCGGACGGCGGGGGCGAGCAGGTCACCCAAACTTCGGCCGACCAGCTCGTCCGGCGCGTACCCGAGGCGTTCGGCGGCCGCGGGATTGACCGAGAGCAGGACCCCGGCCAGATCGTGGGTGCAGATCAGGCCGCGGCTCCGCTCCACCAGCTCGCGATAGCGCTGCGGGGACGGCTCGACGTGGGGCACCGGCGGACCTCCGCTCAGGCCGGGGAGAAGGCGCGCTGCACCGCGCCGACCAGGTCGGCGATGGTGAAGGGCTTGGCGAGCACCGGCACTCCGCTCTGCCGGAGGAACTCGTCGTACTCTTCGGCCTCCGCGTACCCGGTGACGAACACGAGATGGCTCTGCGCGGCCGGATACCGCCGCTCGACCTCGTGGAAGAGCCCGCGCCCGTCGAGCTTCGGCATCGCGAGGTCGCTCACGATCGCGGAGTACACGTTCTCGGCGAGGAGCCGGAGCGCGTCCGTGCCGTCCACCGCGGTATCCACGTGCTCCCACTCCTCCCGCAGGATCTCCGCCTCGAGCTCGCGGACGTTCGTCTCATCCTCGACCACCAGAATGCGCGGTTCGGACACTGGTTGCTCCTCTCGATACCGGAATGGCCGGGCTCAGGGTCCCTGGCGGCGCATTCTTGTGCAAGAAGTGCACCACGATCCCGCGCAACCAAATCAGGGCGTTACGTGATCGACCGCGCCCGCCACTGCTGGGAAGTGTCAGTGCGCGCGCGCCGTGGGTCACCCGGCGGCGGGTGGCCGGGTCAGCGGGGGCGCTTCCGGGCGGCGCGGGTCTCGGCCTCTTCGACGGAGTGCGACGCGGTGATCGTGGTATCCCGCTTGGCGATCTCGGCGAGCGTCTGGTAGTGCCGGTGCAGCGTCGCCACCTCCTGCTCGGTGAGATCCTCGACGTTGATCAGCCGATTGCTCGCGCCCTGCAGCACCGCCACGATCTCGTTGAGCTTCAGATGGATCGCCAGCGAGTCCTTGTTCTGCGAGCGCTGGATCAGGAACACCATGAGAAAGGTCACGATGGTGGTGCCGGTATTGATGACGAGCTGCCAGGTATCCGAGAAGTGGAACACCGGTCCGAGCAACGCCCAGACGATGATGACCCCGACCGCACCCGCGAACGCCTGCGAGCTGCCCGTCCATACCGTGACCGCCCGCGCCGAGCGCTCGAGCCACCGGCTCCCGCCCGCCTTCCGTCGCCTGGCCATCGTGGATCTCCTCCGTCCTCAGCTCATCGGCCAACGCGAGCGCGGGAAGGACACGCCGGTGCGGGCTTGCAGCCGCTCGCCGATCTCCTGCACGCGGGCGAAAAGGCGCGGCTCGTCCACGAAGCGCTGCCGGTAGGCGTCCACCACCACCCGACCGTCGATCACGACGGTGTGCACGCTCCGGCCGTCCGCGTTGTAGACCAGGTTGTTGACCGGGTTCCAGAGCGCCTGCCATTCCGGGCGCAGGGTGTCGAAGCAGACCAGGTCGGCCTTCTTGCCGACCTCGATCGAGCCGAGCTCGTCGCCCAGCCCCATCGCCTGCGCGCCCTGGATCGTCGCCATCTCGAGCGCGGCCTCCGCGGGGACCATGTGCGTGTCCTGGCGCGCGTCCTTGTACTGGATGGCCGCCATGTTCATGGTGCGGACCATGTCGAGGTGGTTCGAGTTGTTGGGCGAGTCGCAGCCGAGCGCGATCTTCACCCCGCGGGCCAGGAACTCGGGCATGCGGCCGTGCTGGGGCACGCCGCGCCCGCCCTTCGCCGCGGTGACCGGGCACATCGCGATCGCGGTGCCGGTCCGCGCCACCACGTCGATCTCCGCCTCGTCGAGGCCGAGACAGTGGGCCAGCAGCACGTTCGGGCCGAGCACCCCGAGCGATTCGAGGTACGCGGTCGGGCTGTGCCCGTACCGGCCCACCGCGTCCGTGCGCGCCTTCGCCCCGCTGCTGTGGTGCAGGGTGAGGCCGGAGCGGCGCTCGTCCACCACCCGCTTGAGCGCCTGCAGCAGGTCCGCGCTGCACGTCTCGTACGAGAACGGCATGGCCCAGGCCCGGATCCGCCCGTCGAGCCGGCCGTTCCACTTCTCGATGAACGACGTGGTGCGGGCCACCGCCTCCGCGGCGGAGTAGCGCGGGAGCTTCCACGGCGCCTCCTGATCGGTCACCGCCTCCCCGAGCACGACGCGGATGCCCGCGTCCTCGTAGGCCTGCAGGCACGCGTCGGGAAACTGGGTGCTCCCCGGATCCAGGAAGCACACCGTCCCGTTGCGGACCAGCTCGACCAGCCCGAGCAGGGTCGCGTGGTACTCCTCGTCCTCGGTCATCGCCGATTGCAGGTTGAACACGTGCAGCAGCGGGCTCGCCTGCTCGTCGGGAAAGATGCCGCGCACCGGGTGCGCGTAGCTGATGTGCATGTGCCCGTTGAAGAACCCCGGGGTGATCACGAGGTGGCGCCCGTCGATGACGCGCTCGGCCGACGCGTCGGCGAGCTCGGCCGCCTTGCCGACCCGGCGAATGCGCCCGCCCTCGATCAGGACGGCGCCGTCCTGGATGATCCGGCGCTCGCGATCGACGGTGAGGATGTACCGCGCGTGATCGATCTTGAGACTCTGGGTGAACATGGGGCGCCGCCTCCCGGCACGGAGATGATGAGCCGCCCGGAGTCTACGCTTCGCGGCGGGCCCTTGTCCATCGGACGCGCGCCGCGGTGCTATAGTCCGGCGACATGGCGGCCGCCCATCTCGCCCTGGTCCTCTTCGTGGTGGTCATCTGGGGCCTCACCTTCGTCGCCACCCGCTGGGCGCTCGATGATTTCTCTCCGCCCCAACTCACCGCGCTGCGCTTCCTCGTCGCGGCCGCGCCCGCGCTCGTGCTGGCCCGGCCCCGCATTCCCTGGCGGACCTTGGTGCCGGTCGGCCTCACCCTGTTCCTGGGCCAGTTCCTCCTGCAGTTCTTCGGGATCGCGTTGGGGATGCCGCCCGGCCTGGCCGCGGTCGTGGTGCAGACTCAGGCACTCTTCACCATCCTCTTCGCCGCGCTGGCTCTGGGCGAGCGCCCCGCCCGCCACCAGTGGATCGGCGCCGCGGTGGCGTTCGCGGGACTCGGGCTGATCGCCCTCACCGTCGGCCGCGACCTGACGGTGGCGGGAGTCATCCTGTGCGGCCTGTCCGCGGTGAGCTGGGGCGTCGGCAACGTGCTCGTCAAGCGGCTGCCGCCGGTCGACATGCTGCGGCTCATGGTCTGGCTGAGTGTCATCCCGCCGCTGCCGTCGCTCGCGCTCTCCCTTGCGCTCGACGGGCCGTACGCGCTCGGGTCGGCGCTCGCGGCCAGCTCATGGCTCGGCCGCGCCGCCGCGCTGTATATCGGCCTGATCGCCACCGTGCTCGGCTACGCGATCTGGGGCGGCCTGCTCCGCCGCTACCCCGCCGCCACCGTCGCCCCGTTCGCGCTCCTGATCCCGTTCGTCGCGGCCTACGCCTCCTCGCTCGCGTTCGGCGAGCGGTTCGGCCCGCTCCGACTCGCGGGCATGGGGCTCGTCCTGCTCGGGCTCGCGGTGATCGTGGCGCCCGTCCGAAGCGAGGCGCTGAGCCGGTAAATCCGTCCGGGAAGAAAATACCGGCCCGCGGCCGAACCGCTACAGTCGACCGCTGAATCACGCCTTCATGACGCGAATTCCACTGCCTCGGGGCCATGGCACGTCGGTTGCCTCCTCTTACTCGGCGCCATGGCGGAGACCGACGCGTTCGAGCACGTCGTGCAGTTCTACCAGGCGGATCCGTCTCTCTCCGACTCCCTCGCGCGGTTCATCGGCGACGGCCTCGCGGCCGGGGAGGCCGGGATCGTCGTCGCCACCCGCGAACACCGGGAAGAGCTCGAGCGGCGCCTGCGCGCGGAAGGCGTCGACCTGGACGCGGCGCGGGCCGCGGACGCCTACGTCGCCCTCGACGCCGAGGCGACCCTCGCGCGGATCATGCGCGACGGGATGCCGGATCCGCAGCGCTTCGCGGACGCGATCGGGCCCGAGGTGGCGCACGCCGCGCGCGGCGGCCGTGGGGTGCGCGTGTTCGGCGAGATGGTCGGCCTGCTCCTCGCGGGCGGCGACGCCTCCGCGGCCCTCCGCCTCGAGGATCTCTGGAACGAGCTCCGGCGGACGCTCGCGTTCCGGCTCTTCTGCGCGTATCCGCTCGAGCGACTCGACGGCCACGGGCTCGCGCATCCGATCGCGGAGGTCTGCGCCCGCCACTCGCGGGTGATCCCCGCCGCGGCCCGCCCGGCCGACGCCCGCGAGCGCCTCGGCGAGCTGGAGGCGCAGGTCGAGGATCTTCGCCGGCTCCACGAGACCAGCGCGCGCCTGACCAGTCTCCTCGACCTGGAATCCGTCCTGCGCGAAGTCTTGAGAGCGGCCATGGCCGTCCAGCAAGCCGGCCGCGGGCTGCTCTCCCTCGGCGATCCGGAGGGGCCGGGCCTGCGGCTCGGCGTGCACGCCGGACTCGACGACGAGTTCCTCCGCCACGTCGAGAAGATCCCGCCGGGCCGCGGCGGCTGTGGCACCGCGTACCTGGAGCGACGCCGGGTGGTGGTGGAGGACACCGAGGCGGACCCGCTCTACGCCCCCTACCGCGAGGCGGCGCGCCGGGCCGGCTTCCGCTCCTGTCACAGCACGCCCCTGATCAGCGGGCACGGCGACACGATCGGCGTGCTGTCCGTCCTGTTCGAGGAGCCGCACCGTCCCTCGGACCGCGAGATCCGCCTCATGGATCTCTACGCGCGAATCGCGGCCGACGCGATCGAGAACGCCCGGCTGCACCAGCGGCTGCAGCAGGAGCTGGACGACCGCCGGCGGTCGCTGGTCCGTGAGCACGCCGCCCGCGCGGAGGCCGAGACCGCCAACCGGATGAAGGACGAGTTCCTGGCCACCGTCTCGCACGAGCTGCGGACGCCCCTGAACGCGATCCTGGGCTGGTCGCACATCCTCCGGTGGGGCAAGCCGGACGCGCCGACGGTGGCCCGCGGGGTCGAGGTCATCGAGCGAAACGCCCAGACCCAGGCGCACCTCATCGAGGACATCCTCGACGCCTCGCGCGTGATCACCGGGAGCCTGCGCCTGAACCGCGGCCCGGTGGACCTGGCCAACGTGATCAACGCCGCGACCGACTCGGTGCGCCTCGGCGCGGAGGGCAAGGGCATCCAGCTCGCGGTGATCCTCGATCCCGCCGCGCGGCACCTCGTCGGCGACGCGAGCCGCCTGCAGCAGGTGGTCTGGAACCTGCTCTCGAACGCGATCAAGTTCACCGCCTCCGGCGGCCGGGTGGAAGTGCGACTCGAGCGGGCGGACGGGCAGGCACAGATCAGGGTCACCGATACCGGCGAGGGCGTCGCGGCGGAGTTCCTGCCCTTCATCTTCGACCGCTTCCGGCAGGCCGACTCGACCATCACGCGACGCCACGGTGGGCTGGGACTGGGCCTCGCGATCGTCCGCAATCTCGTCGAGCTGCACGACGGAAGCGTGCAGGCCGAGAGCGCGGGCGAGGGCTACGGCAGCTCGTTCATCGTGCGGCTGCCCCTCGCCGCCCGCGCCGAGGGAGCCGACGCCGGTCCCGCGGCCGACGCGTCCCGGCCCGCTCTGCAGGGCACCCAGATCCTGGTGGTGGACGACGACCAGGACGCGCTCGACATGCTCGCGCTCGTGCTCACCGAGGCGGGCGCGGCGGTGCGTACCGCCGCCTCCGCCACCGAGGCGCTGGCCCTGCTGCGCTGGATCCGGCCGGACGTGCTGGTCTCGGACCTCGCGATGCCGGACGAGGACGGCTACTCCCTCATCCGCAACCTGCGCGCGATCGAGCGGGAGAGCGGGCGCGAGACCCCCGCGGTGGCCCTCACCGCCTACGTGCGCGTGCAGGACCGGGCCCGCGCGGAGGCCGCGGGCTTCAACGTGTTCGTGGAGAAGCCGGTGGATCCCCACGAGCTCATCGCGGTCCTCGCGGGGATCACCGAGTCGCGCTCCGGCCGGCGCTCCGCCTGACCGGGGCGCGGCCCGGGACCGTCTTCAGGGCTGCAGCTGCACCGGCCGGCCGAGGGTGTCGTCGTCGTCCGGTTCGATGGGGTCATCCCCGCCCGGAATGACCCGCTCCACGCGGTCGTCCATCTCGGACGCTTCCTCTTCTTCCCGCCTGCGGTCGCGAGGCTCCATGGCTCCCATCCTTTCCCGGGATGTCCCGGCTAGCCGCGACGGCCCGCCTTCTCTTCCTTGCTCTGCTGTATTTCCCGTCCGGCCTCCTCGAGGCGCGTCCGGTCCCAGACCCGCCCGATCCTGGGAAAGATGTCCTGCTCCTCCTGAAGGATGTGATTCTCCAGCGCCGACTTGATCTGCCGCACGGTGGCGAGCCAGCGCGCGTCCTCCGGATCGAAGCCCGCGGTCTCCTTGATCAGGCCCTCGACCTCGTGCACCTCGTCCTGGTGGCGGTCGGAGACCCATTCGGACAGGGTCGGATCCGACGGGGCGCCGTCACGGGCGATCGGCCCGTAGAGGCACTGCTCCTCGATCTTCTCGTGGGCCTTCAGCTCGGGCTTGAGCTCGTCCCAGAGCGCCCCCCGCTGCGCGGGCGCCGCGGCCAGCACCTTCTCGAACGCGTTCTTGGCCTTCTGGTGCTCCTGCTTGAGAAACTGGATCGCGTCCATGGTGGTCTCCTTTGCGAGGTGACCGAAGCATTTCGCGTGCAAGGTCGACCGGAGACGGGAAAGTGGGGTTACGCGGCCGGATGGACGCGCCGAGCGGCGCCGGCGCGGTAACGCTTACCGGGAACGAGGGAGAGGGCGGGAAGGTCTTGCTACGCGAGCTTCGTGGATCACGCCGGGTCCTTTCGGGAGGCGGCCGGCGGCTCACCGCGATGGCCCAGGAGCGCGGAGATGGCGCGCGCGGCGGCCTTCACCTCCGCGGCGAGCGGCTTGAGCCGCGGGCGGACGCGGTCGGTCGGCCCGCCGATCGCGCAGGCGCCGGCCACGCGGCCGTCGCGGCCGAAGACCGGGGCCGCGATGCCCGCGGCGCCCAGCGCCAGCTCGTCCAGGTTCACGCAGACCCCGGTGTGGCGAACCTCGTCGAGCGCGGCGCGCAGCGCGGGCAGGCTCGTGACGGTGCGGTCGGTGTAGCGCTTGAGCGGGAGCGCGCGGAGGATCCGCTCCCGCTCCGAAGCGGGCAGGAAGGCCAGGATCACCTTCCCGCTCGAGGTCGCGTGCAGCGCCCGCCGGTCACCGACCCCCGCGGCGTAGCGGATGACCTGCTCGCTCTCGACCTTGTCCACGAAGACCACCGCGGTGCCGTCGCCGCCCAGGGCGCCCAGGAAGACGGTCTCCCCCGTGCGCTGCATCAGCTCCCGCAGCACCGGCCGCGCGATCTCGGGCCACGCGCGATGGGCGGGCGAGCCCATCCCGAGCTCCAGCGCCTTCGGGCCGAGCCCGTACTCGCCGAGCGCGCCCTGCTCGAGATAGCCCCGCGCGGTCAGGGTGCGCAGCAGCGGGAGCAGGCTGCTCTTGGGCGCCTCGAGCTGCGCGCTGAGCTCGCGTAGCGCCAGGCCCCCGCGGGTGTGGGCAACCAGCTCGAGAATGTCCATCACGCGCCCGGCCGCGCGATGGGCCCCGGTCGCGGCGACGTGACGGGCGCGGATCGTTCCCGGGCTCACGCGAGCCCGGACCCCGCCGGCACCTCGAAGCCGAAGAAGCGCGCCGCGTTGAGACCGAGCACGTTCGCCCGCGCGGTCTCCGACAGGTGGCCCATCGTGCGCTCGATGGCCTCGGCCGAATGCGGCCACGTGCCCTCGTGATGCGGATAGTCGTTGCCCCACATGAAGCGGTCGGCCAGGTTCATGGGCTCGGCGAGCGCGAGGCCGGCCGGATCCTCCTGGAACGAGGCCCAGCAGTGCTCGCGGTAGTACTCGCTCGGCAGCCGCTTGAGCTTCGGCCGCACCCAGAAGTGGTGCTTCCGGTACGCCTCGTCCATGGCGCCCAGGAACCACGCGATCCAGCCGATCCCCGCCTCGATGGTGGCCACCCGTAGGCGCGGGAAGCGCTCGAAGACGCCGGAGGCGCAGAGGTTGGCCACCGGCTCGATGGTGGGCGAGAGCGAGTGCGACACGTAGTTGATGACCGCGCCGCCGTTGCCCCGCGCCGCGCGCGGGTCGCGCCCGGTCGAGACGTGGAAGGTCACCGGCAGGTTCGCGTCCTGGATCGCGGTCCAGAGCGGGTCGAACATCGGCAGGTTGTAGTTCGGGTGGTCCACGTCGTGCCCGCCCCAGATCGGCTTGCACGGCAGCGTGAGCAGGCGGAAGCCGAGCTTGGCCACGCGCTTGACCTCCGCGATCGAGCCCTCCAGGTCGCCGGTGGCGAGCGCGGCCGCCGGCGCCATCCGGTCGCGGAAGCGTCCGAAGGTCTCGTGCGCCCAGTCGTTGTACACGCGGCACTGGGCCATCGCGAAGACCGGATCGGGCGTCGCCCACATCGCGAGGCCCTTGTTGGGGAAGATCACCTCGATGTCGATGCCGTCCCGGTCCATGTCGGCCAGCCGCTCCACCGGATCGGCCCCCGCCCGCTGGCGCAGCCCGTCCTCGCCCTCGAGCGCGTCGGTGCGCAGGCGGTCCGGGCGATGGCCCTCGGAGACGCGCCACTTCACCCCGTTCTCGTCGGTGATGACCCGGGGCACGCGCGCCCGGTACTTCTCGTCGATCCGGGTGGCCCAGAGATCGAAGGGCTCGTTGGCGTGGCAATCCGCCGAGACCATGAAGTACTTCCGCGGATCGTCGGGGCGGGCGCTGCGCGGCCAGCCGGCGTGGCCGGGCGTCGCGAGGCGCCACTGGTTGGGCTCGTTGACCACGATGTCGGTGGGCGTCATGGCGTCATCCTCCACTGGACGAGCGTGAACGGCGGCGCGGCCTCGTCGTGCGGCTCAAACACCGCCTCGACCGCCGCGCCGATCTGGACTGCTTGCTGAGGATCTCCGAGTAGATTGCCGAGCATCCGCACGCCGCCCGCCTCGGGCAGCTCGACCAGCACCACGATGTAGGGCCCGTGGTCCTTCAGCGCCGGGTGCACCGGGTGCCAGGCGCGCTCCCAGGAATAGACGCGCCCCCGCGGGGCCACCGTCACCCACTCGAGATCGAAGGCGAGGCAGCGATGGCAGATCCACTCCGGGCCCCACTGCCAGCCCCGGCAGGCGCGGCAGCGCTGGATGCGCAGCTCCCCCGCCCGCGTGCCCTCCCAGTAGGGCCGGTCGAGCCCGTCGGGCTCGGGAACCGGGCGCGGCATCCCCGCGGGCAGATAGCTGGTCGCGCCGCTCACCGCATCGCCTCCGTGCCCAGCAGCATGCTCGAGACCGGCGTGACCATCGGGCCGGAGATGACCAGCGCGGCGCGCGCGCCCGGCACCTGGTTGGACGACTCGCCGCGGAGCTGGCGCACCGCCTCGATCTGCAGCTCGAGTCCGTGCATGTAGCACTCCGCGAGATTGCCGCCGCTCGTGTTGAGCGGCAGTCGGCCGCTCGGGGCGATCAGGTTCTCCGGGGTGAGGAAGTCGTTGGCCTCCTCGGGCGCGAAGAAGCCGTGCTCGACCAGGCTCATGAGCACGCCGCCCGTGAAGTTCTCGTAGCTCTGGACCACGTCCACGTCCTTCGGCCCCAGCCCCGCCATCTCCCAGAGGTGCGGGGCCACGGTGGTGAAGCTCGAGCTGGCGTAGACCGGCGCGTTGTGACCGCGGGCCGCGTTGCGGTGCTCGGAGCCCTGCGCCACGCCCAACAGGTACGCGGGCGAGCGCCGCAGGTCCCGCGCGCGCTCCGCCGACACCAGCACCAGGGCGGCGGCGCCGTCGTTCTCCATGCAGCAGTCGAAGAGGCGGAAGGGCTCGACGATCCAGCGCGAGGCGTCGTAGGCCTCCGCGGTCAACGGCCGCCCGTGCATGACCGCCCTGGGGTTGGCCTGCGCGTGATGATATGACGCCAGCGCGATCGCCCGCTGCGCGTCCTGCCGCACCCCGTGGTCGTGCATGAAGCGCATCACCCGCATCGCGAAGCGCTGGGCCGGCGAGATGAGCCCGTACGGGAACGTGAGGGCGGCCTCGCCGGAGACCGTGCCGCCGGGCGGCGCGGCGCCGAAGCGCTGGAACTGGCCCTGGGCGAGCGCGCGGAAGACGACCACGCAGTCGGCGTAGCCCGCGGCCACCGCGGCCGCCGCGTTGCCCACCGCCGCCGAGCCCCCGCCCCCGCCGCCCCCCCACTGCATGTTCGAGAAGCGCAGCTCGGGCAGGCCGAGGGCGGCGGCCAGGCGCGAGGGATCGTTGCGGTCGTTGCTGTAGGACGCGAACCCGTCCACCTGCCGCGGGTCGATACCCGCATCCTCGCAGGCCCGCAGGATCGCCTGGAGCGCCAGGGCGAACTCGGACTCGGGCGCCCGGCCGTGCTTGTAGTAGGTCGTCTCCCCCACCCCGACGACCGCGACCTGCCCTCGGATGGTCCGCTCCCGGGTCATCGCCCCTCCCGCGCTGGAGTCGCCATTCACATTACCGAATACCATTCCGCATTCGGCACGAGCACCTTAGTCGAGCCGGCCCGGCTTGTCACGCCCGATTTGCGGTTCCCCTCAGTGCGGCGAGCCGGACGATACGGGCAGGAACCGCTCGCGGGCGCGGACCCACGTCACGCCCAGGCGATGCAGGAGCCGCTCGACCGCGGGCTCGTCGGGCACGAGGAGCCGGCCGCCCGCCACCGCGAGGGCGGCGTGGAGCCGGCCGACCTCGAGGGCGACGCGCAGCCCCTCGCGCGGGGTTCGCGGCGTGATCGCGAGGAGCGCCTCGGGCGCGGCCTCCACCGTCACGTACCACCCCGCCCCCACGTGGAGGACGCGGCCGGGAACGAGCGCGTCGCCGGCGGGCAGCGCGAGGGTGATCACCCGTCCGGCCCGGGTCACCACGCGGCGCCGGGCGCGCCGGCGCTCCTGCGCGGTCAGCTCGACCGCATCCGCCTCGAGCCCGGCCAGCTCGCGCGCATCGGGCGCGGGAGGCAGGCCCGCGATCAGGATCGGGGCTCCCGGGCCGATTCCAGGTGCTCCCGCCAGTAGTGATGCGTCTTCGCCACCACCGTGACCACGCTCTTGACCTGGTCCTCGAGCGCGAAGCCGGGTCCCGCGGGCACGAGCAGCCGCGGGCCCTCCACGCGCGCGTCCACGTTCTCCAGGATGATGGCCGCGCAGAGCCACGCCGCCATGCGGGGGCTCGCGCACGGGATCGCGATCCACCCGGGCTCGGCCGCCTCCGCGGCGAGGCCGGTGGTCTCCTCGATCCCGCGCCGGAGCTCGGCCGAGATCTCGGGCGCCGACCGCGCGGCGCGATCGCCGACCGACGGTCCGCGCAGCGCCTGGCGCGCGCCGCGCTGCGGCGGGCCGCCGTGGAGCGCCAGATCGCAGAACGTGGTCCACATCGCGGCCCAGTCCGGGCGCCCGTCGCGGCGCCAGACGAACGGGGCCGACGCCATCGCGTCCCGAGCGGGGGGATCGAGCTCGCTCACCTGAGCGGGGCCGCGCCGGACCACCGGCTGGATCGCGTCCAGTGTCTCGATCGGCACCACCGCCAGCGTCACCGGCATCCCGGCGCGCCGGGCGAGCGCGGCGGCCGCGTCGTCGCAGGCGGCGCGCGCGGCGGCGGGCACGCTCGCGTCCACGATCAGCAGGATGCGGCCCGCGATGTCGTCCATCAGGTCTCCATCAGATCCGGCATGTCCGCGGATCATAACACCGCGGGCGCGACACGCTACGGGAGCCGCGCGAGCTGGCGGGACTGGGCCACGAGGGCGCCCGTCGAGTCCCAGATCTCGAAATCCTCCTCGTGATAGCCGCCGATGACGAAGCGGGTGGCCACGCGGCAGGCGAGCCAGCCCGGCGCCGGGTGCGCGCGCAGGTGGACGGTCAGCTCGATCGTCGCGGACGCGGTCTCGCCGAGCTCGAGCACCGGGGGCGCCGCCGCGTCCACCAGCGAGGCCAGGGACAGGAGATCGGGCTCCCGCCCGTCGCGATGGCGCATCCAGAACTCCTGGCTCGGGCGGCCGCTCGGCTTGCCTTGCGCCCAGCCGGGCCACTGCGCCACGCGATACTCCACGCGCTCGGCGATCGAGAGCTCGGGGATGACGCGACCGCCCATCAAGTCGATGCCCTCATCCGGGGGCGGCAGCTCGGGCGGGGCGGCGAGCAGGACGGTGCGGCCGGCGCCCTGCCGAAGATCCGAGAAGGCCGCGGTCACGCGCAGCGTCTCCTTGCCGTCCTGGTAGAGCGTCGCCTCGCCGGTGGCGATGCGGCGGCCGCTGCGCACGATGGCCGTCCGCACCTCGGCGGGCCCGGGCAGCGCCGGGCGGAGGAAGAACGCCGAGACCACCAGCGGGTCGGGCAAGAGCATCACGCGGCGGAGCGCCTGCAGGCAGATGCCCATGACGTAGCCGCCGTTCGGCCGCCCGCCGAGCACGTTCCAGCGGTCGGTGATGGCCGCCGCGAACCGATGGTCCGCGACGGCCTCCACCGCGGTGTCGACGTCGAAGGCGTACGAGGCCGCGCTCACCCGCGTAGTTTACGTGGCTTCGGGTAATCCGGCGGCGCGACGAATCTTGCCGAGCTGCTCGATGTGCCCGGTCCAGTGCCGGTCGAACATCGCGCCGACGAAGACCGGCAGCGGGACCTCGTCGGTACCGAGCAGCGGCGCGAAGAGCGGGATCCGGGCCTTCCGCGCGAGGTCGGTCTCGCCGAGCGTCGCGAGATGGCCGAACACCTCCCGTCGCTGGCCGTCGAGGGCCGCCACCAGCTCGGCCAGGGTCATGCGTTGCCGCTCCGGCGTGACCGTCACCGCGCCGGGCGTGATCTCCACCAGGGGCAGGTCGGCGGCCGCTCCGGTCGCGAACCGCTCGAGCAGGGCGACCGGTTTCCAGCCCGGCTCGAAAAGCAGGTGGCAGAGCACCTGGCGCGTCGTCCACTCGCCCGGCGCGTCGGTCCGCTCCAGGTGCGCCTCCATGCCCGCGAGCACCCGCCCGAGGGCCTCCGATCTCGTGTCGCTCGTCCGCTGCAGCTCCTTCACCGTTGCGTTGATCATGAGCGTGCGTGTTCTCCTTTCACGCTCACTGTCGGCCGGCCCGGTGTCCGCCGCAATTACCCGCGAGGTAATGCCCCGCCGTCGGCCGGGTGTACGCTCCGGAGCATGCTCGCGGTGGCCCGACGCTTCGATTTCGAGCGGGACGCCTTCGCGTTCCCCAACGAGCTGGTATGCGAGTACCACTTCGACGCGGCGACCGGGCAGACCCGCTCGGTCCGTCGCCAGCCGCCGCCCCGCTACGCGCTTCGCTGCTTCGTGCTGGTCCGGGCCGCGCGGCAATTCTTCTATCACGCGCGGTTCGATCCGGCGGCCGAGCCGGCCGACGACGCGACCTACCGGCGACTGATCCGAGCGGTGCTCGTCCGGCCCCCGCGGCGGCCCTCTCCGTCCGGGGAGCGCGTGGTCATCCCCGGCCATGCCGGGTTGCGCGACTTCAGCGCGGCGCGCGAGTCCGTGGTCAAGGCGGCCTGCGGCGGGGCGTGGCGGTCCTACGTGCAGCACAGCCACTGGCGGATCGTGGTCCCGGTTTCACGCGGGCATCAGCACCGCGCCGCCGGCGAGCTCCTCGACGCGGTCGAGGATCACGACGCCCCGCTCGTGCACCTGCTGCGCTTCCCCTCCCTGGCCATCAACCACGGGATGGTGGTGTTCGAGGGCGTGCGCACGAGCGCGGGCGCCGACTTTCTCGCGTACGATCCGAACGATCCGGAGCGCCCGGCCCGCCTCACCTACGACCGGACGCGCCGCGCGTTCTCGCTGCCTTCCAATCGCTACTGGCGCGGCGGCGAGCTGAACGTCTTCGAGATCTTCCGGCGCTGGTTCCTGTAGCCGGCCGCGGCCGGGCTACCGGTGCCCGCGCCCCTTCCCCTTGCCCCTCCGGTCGTCGCGGTCGTCGTCGTCCCGATCCCGGTCTCGCGACTTCCACTCGCGCTTCTCGGCCCACTCGCGCCCCCAGTCCTCCTGCCAGTGCGGAGGCCGGTGCGCCTCCCACTTCTTCCAGTGACCGGGCGGGACGTGGTAGTACTGCACCGGCACGTACAGGACGGGCCGCGGCACGAATTCCGGCGCGACGACGACCCACGGGCCGTTGTAGCCGCCGCTGACGTACCAGCCCCCGCTCGCGAAGGCCCAGTATTGCGCGTTGTAGAAGAACAGGTTACCGGGCGCGGCGGGCGCCGCGACGTAGCGGACGGCGGGCACCTGGGGCACGACGACCAAGCGGGGCGGCGCCGGGAGATGGATGCCGATGTCCACGTGCACCTGCACCTGCGCCTGGGCCACCGCGGGGGCGACGACGATCAGCGCGATCAAGACCATCATCACGATGTGCATGGGGTCCCTCCCTACCCCTCATTCTCGCCCAGCCGAGTTTTTGGTCCTACCCAGAAGGCAACCGGGGCGCCCGCTCCTGCGAGAACGGCTCCCTCAGCGTCGTTCGCATGTCCACCGAAGGCGTCCCGTACACGCAGACCACGAACTCGAGCGGCCACGAGTTCCGTCGCTAGGGCTCGCCGAGGGTGGCGAGGAAGTGGACCAGGCTCACGATCTCGTCGTCGGTGAGCGGCTGCGTGGCCACCGTCATGGTCCCGTCCAGATCGGAGGCGGTGCGCGTCTTGAACGCGCGCAGCAGGCGCAGCAGGTAGTCGAGGTCCTGCCCGGCCAGCCTCGCGGCCTGCTCCTGCCCGACGAGGCCGGGACGATGACACGAGCTGCAGTGGTACAGATCGGCGAGCGGCCGCCCGGCCGCGACACGCGCCGGATCCGTGACCGCGGGGCGCCGGACCGGGCGTTGCGCGGCGTAGTAGGCCGAGAGATC
>DATFUK010000231.1:0-2158 GCA_035260865.1 Candidatus Methylomirabilota bacterium
CTCGGCCGCGGCGGGCTGCCCGAGGAGGCGGCGGGCGCGATCTACCTCTTCTGCAGCCCGGACAGCGACTTCGTCAGCGGCCAGACGCTCGTCGTCACCGGCGGCGCGTAGCCGGGGCTCGCTCGTGTCCGGCCCGCTCAGCGGCGTGCGCGTCGTGGACTGCACGACGGTCGTGCTCGGCCCGTGGGCGGCCCAGCAGCTCGGCGACCTCGGGGCCGACGTGGTCAAGGTCGAGCCCCCCGAGGGCGACACCACGCGCCAGCTCGGCCCCATGAAGAACTCGGGCATGGGCGCGTTCTACCTGGCGGTCAACCGCAACAAGCGCTCGATCGTGCTCGACCTCAAGCAGGAGGCCGCGCGCGGCGTGCTGCTCCGGCTCGCCGAGAGCGCCGACGTGCTGCTCCACAACTACCGGCCCCAGGCCGCGCGACGCCTCGGGATGTCGTACGAGACCTTCCGCGCCATCAATCCGGGCATCGTGTACGTCGGCACCTACGGCTTCCGCGCCGCCGGGCCCTACGGCGACAAGCCGGCCTACGACGACATCATCCAGGCCGCTTCCGGCATCGGCTCCCTGCAGGCCTCGATCGTGGGCGAGCCCCGCTACGTGCCCACCATCGTCGCGGACAAGAGCAGCTCGATGACCGTGCTGGCCGCGGTGCTCGCCGCGCTCTATCACAAGGCGCGCACCGGCGAGGGCCAGGAGGTCGAGGTGCCGATGTTCGAGTCCATGGCCGCGTGGGTGATGGTCGAGCACCTCTACGGGGAGACCTTCGTGCCGCCCCTCGACACCATCGGCTACAAGCGGATCCTCAACCCGAACCGGCGCCCGTTCAAGACCAAGGACGGCTACCTCGCGATCCTCCCCTACACCGACCAGAACTGGCGCGACTTCTTCCTCCTCGCCGGCCGCCAGGATCTGCTCGACGACCCGCGCTACAAGACCCTGGGGACGCGGCTGCGCCACATCGAGATCCTCTACGCGGAGGTGGGCACGCTCGCCCTGACCCGGACCAACGCGGAGTGGCTGGCCGAGCTGGACAAGCGCAACATTCCCGCGATGAGCGTCAACACGCTCGAGTCGTTGCTGCACGATCCGCACCTGGAAGCGGTCGGGTTCTGGCAAACGGTGGAGCACCCGAGCGAGGGCACGCTGCGACTCCCGGGCATCCCCGCCACCTACAGCAAGACGCCGGGGGCCATCCGTCGCCTTCCGCCTCGGCTGGGGGAGCACAGCGAGGAGATCCTGCGCGAGGCCGGCTTCGGCGCCGAGGAGATCGCCTCGCTCCTGGCCGCGGGCGCCACCCGCAAGTAGCGCGGTCCGCGCCTGGGGGACGCGACACCCTTCCTCGGTCAGCGATCGGCGGGGAGGCGGAGCAGCAGCACGTTCCCGAACGCCCCCGGCTGCGTGCGCGCATGCGCGATCGCGGCGCGGCCCATCTCGGTGGCGAGACCGCGCCCGCTTCAGCGCTCGCGCAGCGCGTACAGGAGCTCCGGCTCCGAGCCCGCGGGCGGGACCCAGAAGCCGCAAAACCCCACGAGCTCGCCGGTGTCCGTGTCGTGGGCCAGCCAGATGCAGACTCCGCGCGCGTCCCCCAGGGCCAGGCTCTTCCGGACGCGCTCCTCGCTCCACTCGTGGGGGAACAGAAGACCGTCCATCATGTAGCGCCGCACGTGCTCATCCTGAACGAGTCCATGGAAGGCGTCCAGGGTGCCGAGGTCGACGGGGCGGTAGCGCAGCCGCTCGGAGTTCACGGGCGGCCGGGTCAGGCGATCAGGGCGTCCGCTCGAGGCGCCTCGGATGCCGAGCTCGACGACGCTCATCATGGCGAGAGGTCGGGATCGGGCGCTCTCCTAAACCGCCATCACGATCCCGTCGTGGCCGGGATCGGCGCCGCCGTCGAGGCCGTCGCCGTGGATCCGGATCGCGTGCACCGCCGCGAAGCCGTAGGTGTTCGGGCTGCGCACCACCTCGTAGCCCATGGTCCCGAGCTCCCGCTCCACCCCGCTCGGGATGCGGTTGGACACGTCGATGGCGTTGCTGGTGGCCGAGAAGCGCGGCGCGCTCACCGCCTCCACCATGGTCATGTCGAAGTCGAGCGCGTTGAGCAGGACCTGCAGCACGCCCATCGCGATCTGGGTGGCGCCGGGGGCGCCG
>DATFUK010000232.1:0-9930 GCA_035260865.1 Candidatus Methylomirabilota bacterium
GAAGAAGCGTGCGTGGATCACATCAAGGGCTTCTCGTACTCGGCGCCGTACGAGGATCTCCGGCTCAAGGCCCCGCGGTAAACCCGCTCCTCAGGAGAGACCGAGATGGACATCGTCGACTCGCAGGTGCATCTCTGGGCCGCGGAGAGCCCGTCCCGGCCGTGGCCCGCCGGTCGTGCGGCGGAAGCGCAGAAGCCGTACCAGATCCTCAAGGAGACGCTGCTCTTCCAGATGGATCTGGCCGGCGTGCGCCGCATGGTCCTGGTGCCGCCCTCCTGGGAAGGCGATCGAAACGACATGGCGCTGGAGGCCGCGCGCAGCTACCCGGACCGGTTCGCGGTGATGGGGCGCCTCGCGCTCCAGGATCCGGCCAGCCGCCCGCTCGTCGCCGACTGGAGGAAGCAGCCCGGCATGCTCGGCATGCGCTTCACCTTCCACAACGAGCACTATCGCCACCTGCTCACCGACGGCTCCGCGGACTGGCTCTGGGCCGCCGCCGAGAAATCGGGCATCCCTTTGATGGTCCTGGTGCCGGGCGCGCTCGATCACCTCGACCGCATCGCCACCAGGCACCCGGGTCTCAAGCTCGTGATCGACCACGTGGGCATCAGCGTGCGCGGCAAAGCGCCGAAGGTCTTCGAGGAGCTGCCCGCGGTTTGCGCGCTGGCCAAGCATCCGAACGTGGCGGTGAAGGCCTCGGGTATGGTGTCGCTCTCGGCTCAGCCCTACCCGTTCCCGGATCTCCACGACGGGATCCGGCGGCTGGTGGACGCCTTCGGCCCAAAGCGGACGTTCTGGGGCACCGATCTCACCCGCATGCCGTGCACCTACTACGAGTGCATCGCGCTCTTCACCCAGCATCTGCCCTGGCTCAAGGGACAGGATCTGGAGTACGTGATGGGACGCGGCGTCTGCGAGTGGCTCGGCTGGCCGCTCGCGCGGGCCTGAGGCCCGGTCCGCGATGCGATTCGGCCTCTTCTTCCAGGCGTCGGAGCGGGCGGGCGAGAGCCACGCCCAGCGCTTCACCGAGATGCTCGAGCTGGCCACGCTCGCCGACGAGCTCGGCTTCGACGTGGCGTGGCTCGCCGAGATCCACTTCGGGGCCGCCTTCTCCCTGCTCGCCAGCCCGCTGATGGCGGTGCCCGCGATCGCCCAGCGCGAAGCGCATCCGGGTCGGCACCGCGGTGACCTTGCTGCCCCTGCACCATCCACTCGAGTGCGCGGAGCAGGCGGCCACCGCCGACATCCTCTCCGGCGGGCGGCTCGAGTTCGGGGTGGGCCGCGGCTCCATCCCCACCCAGTTCCACGGCTTCCGGGTGCCGGTCGGAGAGAACCGCGCCCGCTTCGCCGAGTGCCTCGACATCATCCGCCTGGCCTGGACGAAGAACCGCTTCAGCTACGACGGGAGGTTCTACCAGATCGAGAATCTCGCGGTGGTGCCGAAGCCGCTGCAGCGCCCGCACCCCCCGATCCGGGTGGCCGTCCACACCCCGGAGAGCTTCGCCCACATCGCGGAGCTGGGCGTGCCGATCTACTCGGGCACGACGACCACCCCGCTGCCGCTGCTGCGCGAGTGCATGGCCGCGTATCGCGAGAAGCTCGCCGCGGCCGGGCACACGTGGGGTCCCGAGCAAATGGCGCTGATGCAGCCGCTGCACATCGGGGCGACGTCGGCGGCGGCGCGCGACGCCATGCGGCCGGGCGTGCTGCAGTACTACAGGAATCTCGAGACCATTTTCTCGAGTCTGCCCGACTCCTACGGCGACCACCTGCCCCGGTTGAAGTACATCCGGGACACCATCGCGGACCTGCCCTACGACAAGTTCTGCCGCGACCAGGCCGTGTTCGGCGACACCGCGGAGGTGGTGGACCGCCTGCAGCGCGCGAAGGAGGAGTTCGGCCTTTCCCAGATCATCGGCTGGTTCGACCAGGGCGCGATGCTGCCGCGCGCCGAGGTCGAGCGCGCGATGCGCGCCTTCGCCGAGCAGGTGATGCCGAAGCTCGGCTGACCCCTCGCCGCATGTTCGGGCACGGCACAAGCCCGAACCGGGCAGAAAGTCGCTTCGGCGGTGGTCGTTCCTTCGAAAGATCCTGTCACGTCAGGAAAGTCGCCCGTGGCATGCCCCTTGCCCGCGGAAGGCTCAGGCGCGCCGGGCGCCCCCGAGCGCCGGGCGTCCGCCCGTCGTCCAATGGTCCGCGACTGGGGAGGATGCAACCATGAGCGCGACGAAACGGACACCGAGCTGGTACTGGAGCCTCCTGGTCCTGCCGGGCATTCTGTGGGCGCCGACGGTCGCCGGAAGCGCGGAGCGGGAGATCGCCGGGATGATCACCGAGATCTACGTCGGGCGCGGGCAGGTCGAGGTCAGGTCCGCTGACAGCCAGCGCTGGCGCGCCGGGACACCGCTCCTCACCCTGAAGGACGGTGACGCGGTGAGCACGACCGAGGATGCGTGGGTGGTCATCGTGCTGACCGGCGGGCGTGGAAGCGCGAGGGTCGACGAGGCGGCTTCGCCGTTCACTGTTCCGGCCCCTTCAGCCGGGCGCAGCCGGCTCCACAAGGGCCTGCGGATCCTCGAAGCGAGCTTCGACTTCCTGGCCACGACGATCCCGAAGGATCTGACATTCGGGCCCTTGGGCACTCGATCCGGGACGAAGCCCCCGGTGATCTTGACGCCCTGCAATGGCCCCGTGCTCCCGGATTCCCTGATCTTCGAGTGGCGCGGGAGCCAGTCTTCAGCCTACTGGATTCGCATCAGCGGGCCCGCTGGCCTGGTCTTCGAGCGCAAGAACTTCACCGCGACCCGGTTCCAGTACCCTCGGAACGCGCCGCCCCTCGCGGCCGGCGTCCGATACCGGTTCCAGCTCCTCCCGCCCTTGAGCCCGCCCCAGGACGCCTGGTTCGAGCTGGTCGACCCGGACCGGGCCCAGACCATCCGCGATGCGCTGCACGACCTCGAGGAGGCGTTCATCCCTGCCCTGCCGCCCACCACGCTGGCGATCCTCCGGGCCGGTTTTCTCGCGCGGAATGGGTTACTGCACGATGCCCGTCTCAGCCTTCTGGAGGAGCTTGCCCGGCAGCCGGATGAGCCCACGTTGCACTTCCTCCTGGGCAGCCTCTATGCGCGGCAGGGTCTCGGCGATGAGGCGACGGACGCCTTCGCGGAGACGAGATTTCTCATGAATGGCACCACCAAGACCCGATGAGAAGCTCGACCCGCTGCCCGGCGTGACGCGGAGGAGGTTAGCCGGCGTAGATCTTCGTCATCTCGCCGGCCGCCCACGCGACCGCGTCTTCCGGCCTCATGCCCTGGATGCTCTTGGCGAACATGTCGACCAGGATGTACTTCGACAGCGCTTCGGTCGCCTTGCGCCCGGGCGGTCCCGCGAAGCCGACCTGTCGCGCGTACTGCAGGGTCTCGGGAAACACCGCGGTCTTCGGGTCTCGCTTCCACAGCGCGTGGTCGCGGTAGCTCTTGGTGCCGGGGATGCCGAACGTGTCCATGATCTCGAAGTACTTGTCGTACTGCGCGCGGTCCATGTACCAGCGCACGAAGTCCTTCGCGATCTTCTGGTTCTTCGAGTACTTCATCACGCAGGAGTTGTAGCAGGGCAGGAAGTAGAAGCGGCCGGCCGGGCCGGGCGGATAGTGGCCGTGGTTCGTGCCCTTGTAGACGTCGGGGAACTTGCCCCGCGCCGCGATGTAGATCGACGGCGCGTTGCCGGTGAGCGAGATCTCCGAGGAGAGAAACGCGCGGTTGTTGTTGCTGTCGTCCCACGCGAGCCCGCCCTCGTCGAAGCAGTCCTTCCACGCGGCCAGGGTGAACTTCACCGCTTCGATCGTGTTCTTGCTGTTGAGCACGACCGTCTTGCCGTCCTTCTCCACTTCCAGGCCGCCCCACATCCACACGATCGGGTACGCCCACGCGTTGGGATCGTTGAGGCTGTGGCCGAGCGCCTGGCCGAACGGCCGGCCCTTCGCCTTCATGGCGCGACCGACCTTGCGGAAGTCGTCCCACGTCTTCGGATACTCGAGGCCGGCTTCCTTGAACCAGTCTTCCCGGTAGGTGACCGCCCACGAGATGATGAAGTACGGCACCCCGACCCAGCGCCCGCCGCCGGTCAGGCAGTTGCTCTTGGGGAGATCGTACCACCCGCCCTGCTGGCCGCCGATCGCCTCGGCGACGTCGGTCATGTCGACGAGGCTGTTCTCGTAGAGCAGCGGATGATTGTTCGCGATGGTCACGATGTCGGCGCCGCTCCCGCTCTGGATGGCGGCGGTGACCCGCGCCTGGATGTCGTTCTGATTGATGCGCTCGGCGACGACCTCGACGCCCGCCTGCTTGCCGAACTCCTTCGCCTGCTGATCGAAGAGCTGGTCGGCCGCGGGGACGAAGTGCGCCCACTGCAGCACGTGGAGCCGCGTCCCCTGCGCGAAGGCGGGCGCCCGACGCGCCGCGAGCATGGCGGAGAGTGCGGAGCTGCCGGCGATGAAGCGTCGACGGTTCATGGCGGATCCTCCTATTGGGTTTACCGGCCGCCCGGGGTGACGCGCAGGAGGCGCCCATGGGGGTCGTCGGTCAGGAGGTAGATGGCGCCGTCCGGCCCCTCGCGCACGTCGCGGATCCGTTCACGCAGCTCCGCCAGGTAGCGCTCCTCCCGGACCACGTGGCCGTTCGTGATCCGCAGCCGCACGAGCAGGCCCGGGGTCAGCGAGCCGACCAGGAGGTCGCCCTTCCAGTCGGCGAACGCGGCGCCCGAGTAGAAGGTCGCGCCGGACGGGGCGATCACCGGATCCCAGTAGTAGACGGGCTGCTCCATGCCCGGCTTGGACGTACCGATCCCGATGCGCGCGCCCGAGTAGTCCACGCCGTAGGTGATGACCGGCCAGCCGTAGTTCTTCCCCGCCTGCGGGTTGTTGAGCTCGTCGCCCCCGCGCGCCCCGTGCTCCACCGTCCACAGCTCGCCGTGCCCGTCGAGCACCGCCGCCTGGACATTGCGGTGGCCGAGCGACCAGATCTCGGGGAGCGCGCCCGCGCGGGCCACGAACGGATTGTCGCGGGGCACCGAGCCGTCCGCATTGATGCGCACGACCTTGCCGAGCGTGGTCGAGAGGTCCTGCGCGCGCTCGCGATACGCGTAGCGGTCGCCCATCGTGACGAAGAGCGTGCCGTCCGCGCGGAAGACGAGGCGCGAGCCCCAGTGATTGGGGCCCTCCACCTTCGGCTGCTGGCGCCAGATCACCTGGGTGCCCTCGAGCCCGCCTTCGCCGAGGCGCCCGCGCGCCACCGCGGTGCCCGCGCCGCCCGGGCCCGGCTCCGAGAACGAGAAGTAGACGAGCCGGTCCTGGCCGAAGTGGGGACCGAGGACCACGTCGAGCAGGCCGCCCTGCCCCTGCGCGTAGACCTCCGGCACGCCGGCGAGCGGCGCCGAGAGCTTGCCGCCCGCGCTCACGAGGCGCATCCGCCCCGGCCGCTCGGTCACGAGGAAGCGCCCATCGGGGAGGAGCGCCACCCCCCAGGGACGCTCGAGCTTGGTCGCGATCTCGGTGACCGTCGCGGCGAGCTTGATGGGTGCGGGAGTCGGCGAGCGGGGGGCCTCCTGCGCGAGCGCGGGCAGGACGAGCAGGACGAGCCCGAGCAGGATGGCCGCGACGCGGGACGCCACTAGAAGCTGACCGGCAGCACCTGCAGCCCTCGCAGGGTCAGGCTCTGGCGGAACTGGGGCTTGTCGGTCGCCAGGGCCAGCTTCGGCAGCCGCGCGAGCAGCGTGTTGATGGCGATCTGCCCTTCCATGCGCGCGAGCGGGGCGCCCAGGCAGAAGTGGATGCCCAGGCCGAAGGCGATGTGCCGGTTGTCGGCCCGCGTGATGTCGAGGCGGTCCGGGTCGGGGAACTGGGCAGGGTCGCGGTCGGCCGCGCCCAGGAACGGCATCACCATCTCGCCCTTGGGGATGGTCCGGCCGCCGATCGTGATGTCCTCGCTCGGGATGCGCGCGGTCCGCTGCACCGGCCCGTCGAAGCGCAGCAGCTCCTCCACCGCGGTGACGATGAGGCCCGGGTTCTCGCGCAGCTTCCGGAGCTCGGCGGGATGGCGCAGCAGCGCCAGCGTGCCGTTGCCGATCAGGTTCACGGTGGTCTCGTGGCCGGCGACCAGCAAGAGGATGCACGTGGCGAGCAGCTCCTCCTCGTTGAGCTTGTCGCCCGCCTCCTCGGCCGCGATGAGGGCGGAGAGCATGTCGTCGCGCGGGGCGGCGCGCCGCTCGGCGATCAGCTCGCGGAAGTACTCGGCGAGGGCGCGGCGGCCCGCGACGCTGCGCTGGCCCACCTCGGAGTCCGGCGGCAGCATGATCGCGTCGAGGCCGCGGGCGATGTCGAGGCCCCAGGCCTTGAACCGCTCGTGATCCTTCACCGGGACGCCCAGCATCTCGCAGATGACCCGCACCGGCAGCGGGTACGCGAACTCCTCGATCAGGTCCATCTCGCCGTTTCCGGCGACGCCGGCCAGGAGGTCGTCCACGATCTTCTGGATGTGGGGGCGCAGGCCCTCGAGCGCCTTCGGCGTGAAAGCCTTGCTCACCAGCCCCCGCAGCCGGGTGTGATCGGGCGGGTCGCGGTCCAGCATCGAGAGTCCCAGGCCGGGCGGCGGGGTCGCCATGCCGAAGCGCGCGGCCACGAAGGCGGCGATGGGCTCCTTGATCAGGCGCGGGTCGCGCAGGCTGGCCATGACGTCGGGGTAGCGGCTCAGCACCCAGAAGCCGAGCGGGCTGTGGTGCACGGGATCGTCGGCCCGCAGGCGGTGGTAGGTCGGGTACGGGTCCGCCATGAACTCGGGATCCATCGGGTTGAAGTGGACGTCGGCCATTGAGCGCTTCCCTCCCGCGCCCATCATACATCTGCTATCTTCTCGGCAACCCCCTCACAGGTAGCCGGAAAGGACAGGCCATGGCCACGATCACGGGATCGGAAGTGCTGGCGCAGGCGCTCAGGTCGCAGGGCGTGGACACGATGTTCTACCTGATGGGCGGCCCCATGCTGGAGACCGAGGCCGCGTGCATCAAGCTGGGCATCCGCGCCATCGACACGCGCCACGAGCAGGCGGCGGCTCTGGCCGCGCACGCCTGGACACGGGTGACGCGTCGCCCCGGCGTGGCCATGGGCTGCTCGGGCCCCGGCGCCATCAACCTGGCCACCGGCGTGGCCAATGCCTTCACCGACTGCGCCCCGCTCATCGCCATCGGCGGCTCGAGCCCGCGCGTGTTCCTCGGCATGGAGGCCTTCCAGGAGATCGACCAGGTCGCCCTGATGAAGCCGATCACCAAGTGGACCGAGCGCATCTACGATGCCAAGCGCATCCCCGACGTCGTGGACACCGCGTTCCGCCAGGCGACCTCCGGCCGGCCCGGTCCGGTCTACATCGACATGCCGGGCGACATCCTGGGCGAGAAGATCGAGGAGGACCAGCTCCACTATCCCGGCCCCTGGAAGCGGGCGCCGCGCAGCCTGGGCGACCCGAGCGCGGTGCGCGAGGCCATCGCGCTGCTGGCCAAGGCCGAGCGCCCGGTGGTCATCGCGGGCAGCGGGGTGTGGTGGTCCGACGGGGCGGCCCAGCTGCAGGCCTTCGTGGAGGCCACCGGGATCCCCTTCTACACCACGCCGATCTCCCGCGGCCTCATCGCGGAGGATCACGAGCTGGCGTTCCTGAACGCGCGCAGCAAGGCCTTCACCGAGGCCGACGTGGTGCTGGTGGTGGGCACGCGCTTCAACTGGGTGATCCAGTTCGGCCGGCCGCCGCGCTTCGCCGCCGATCTCAAGGTGATCCACGTGGACATCAACCCGACCCAGCTCGGTCACAATCGTGAAGTCGATGTTCCCATCGTGGGCGACGCGCGCGCGGTGCTCGAGCAGCTCCGCGCGGAGGCCGAGGGCAAGATCACGCCCAAGCGCTATGCGGCCTGGACCGGCAAGCTGCGCACGCTCGACGCCGAGAAGGGCGCCGAGCAGGACAAGGCCATGAGCCGGGAGGAGACGCCGATTCACCCGCTGCGGCTGTGCAAGGAGATCCGAGATTTCATGCGGCGCGACGGCATCCTGGTGGTGGACGGCCAGGAGATCCTGAACTTCGGCCGCCAGGCCATCCCCACCTACGTGGCGGGCCACCGGCTGAACTCGGGAGCTTTTGGAACGATGGGAGTCGGCTTGCCCTTCGGCGTGGGCGCCAAGGTCGCCAAGCCCGATGCGCAAGTGCTGGTGCTGCACGGCGACGGCTCCTACGGCATCAACGCGATGGAGATCGACACCGCGGTCCGCCACAAGATCCCGGTGGTGGTCGTCATCAGCAACAACGGCGGCTGGACCGCGGACGCGCCGTGGACGCGGCCCCTGCCCAAGCCCGGCCGCAACCTCGGCCACACCCGCTACGACCGGGTGGCCCAGGAGCTGGGCGCGCACGGCGAGTACGTGGAGAAGCCGCACGACATCCGCCCCGCGCTCGAGCGCGCCTTCGCCTCGGGCAAGCCGGCGGTGGTCAACGTCATCACCGATTCCAAGGCCCGCGCGACGACGGTGCGGTTCTCGGCGTACACCACGTAGCGGGAGGCTCTCGATCATGGCCCAGGCCCTCGACGGGATCCGTGTTCTCGACCTGACCCAGTACGAAGCGGGACCGAGCTGCACCCAGATGCTCGCGTGGCTCGGGGCGGAGGTCATCAAGATCGAGCCGCCCACCGGCGAGCCCGGCCGCACCGCGCTCTCCGACAAGCGCGGCGAGGACGCGTGGTTCTTCCTGCTGCTGAACTCGTGCAAGAAGGGCGTCTCGCTCAATCTCAAGTCGGAGCGCGGGCGCTCCATGTTCCTCGACCTGGTGAAGACCGCCGACGTGCTGGTCGAGAACATGGGGCCGGGGGCGATGGACCGGCTCGGCCTCGGCTGGGAGGCGCTGCACGCCCTCAACCCGCGACTGATCGCGGCTTCCGTGAAGGGCTTCGGCGGTGGTGGGCCGTATGCCGACTACAAGAGCTTCGAGTGGATCGCCCAGGCCATGGCCGGCGCCATGAGCATGACCGGCTCGCCCGATGGCCCACCGACCAAGGCCATCGGCGGGCTGGCCGACACCGGCGCGGGGCTGCACACCGCGATCGGCATCCTCGCCGCCATCATCCAGCGCCAGGCCACCGGCATGGGCCAGCAAGTGGAGGTCGCTCAGCAGGAGTCGGTGGTGAACCTCCTCCGCATCCACCTGCGCGAGAGCTACGCCACCGGCAAGCCCGCCCCGCGCCAGGGCAACCGCTCCGCGGCGGCCGCGCCGTCCAACATCTACCGGTGCCGGCCGGGCGGGCCCAACGACTACGTGTTCATCCACTGCGCCACCGTGGACATGTGGAAGTCGCTCACCAAGATCGTGGGGCGGCCCGAGATGGGCGACGATCCCCGCTACCACGACCGGCGGGACCGCGTGCAGATCGTGGACGAGGTCGACGCGATGATCGAGGGGTGGACCGAGCAGCGGAGCAAGCACGAGGTCATGGAGATCATGGCGGGCGCCGGCGTCCCGTGCGGCGCGGTGCTCGATTCGGTCGAGGTGCTGGCCGACCCGCATCTCCGCAAGCGCCGCTTCATCGTGGATCTCGAGCACCCGCGCCGCGGTCCCTACCCGATGCCGGGCAACCCGGTGCGCCTCTCCGACTCGCCCACCGAGGTCGGCCGCTCGCCGCTCCTGGGCGAGCACAACGCCGACGTCTACGGCCGCCTCCTCGGCTACAAGCCCGACCAGATCGAAAAACTGAAACGCGACGGAGTCATCTGACGCCTATCCCCCTCTCCCCTCAGGGGAGAGGGCAGGGTGAGGGGCCTGTGAGGACAAGAACATGAGCGACAACCACGCCGTCGTCGTCGACCCCGAAGCCCCGGGCCGGCTCGTCATCCGCCCGGTT
>DATFUK010000233.1:0-2295 GCA_035260865.1 Candidatus Methylomirabilota bacterium
CTGACCTATCCGACGCTGCTCGTGCCCTTCATCGCCTGGCTGCTGATGGGGTACTTCAAGACGGTGCCGAAGGAGCTCGAGGAACAGGCCCTGATCGACGGGGCCAGCCGCTGGCGCGCCATGACGCGGATCATCCTGCCCCTCTGCCTGCCCGGCTTCCTGTCCGCGGGCATCTTCGCCTTCACGCTGTCCCAGAACGAGTTCCTCTACGCGCTGCTCTTCCTCAGCAAGTCGAGCGTACGCACGGTGCCGATCGGCGTGGTGGGTGAGCTGATCCGCGGCGACGCCTTCTACTGGGGCCAGCTCATGGCCGGGGCGCTCCTGGGCTCCATCCCGGTCGCCCTCATCTACTCCTTCTTCGTGAAGTACTACGTCGCCGGCCTCACCGCCGGCGCGGTCAAGGGCTAGGCCAGCCAGCCCCCTCGCCCGCGGCCGGGCCGCCGCGCGGCGCGCAGCGCGCGCGCCACCGCGTCCTCGGGCGTGCGCGCGCGCAGCAACGGGACGCGGCGGCCTTCCGGCTGGGCCAGGCGCCAGGTGCCGAGACCCACCACCGGCCGGCCCAGCTTGAGGGCGAGCGCGATCTCGGACAGGGTCCCGTAGCGGCCGCCGACCGCGATGACCGCGTCCGAGGAGCGCACCAGGATCACGTTGCGGGCCTGGTCCATGCCGGTGACGATCGGGATCCCGACCCAGCGATTGGCCTCGCGGGCCTCGAAGCCGGGCAGCAGACCGACCACGAGGCCGCCGGCCTGGGCCGCGCCGCGCGAGGCCGCCTCCATCACCCCGCCGAGGCCGCCGCACAGCAGCACCGCGCCCGCCTCCGCGATCGCGCGGCCGACGCGCTCCGCGAGCGCGGCCACCCGGCGCGAGCAGACGCCCTCGCCGATCACGCCCACGTGGAGGCCGGCGCGCGCCGGCCTCCGGGACGGGCTCACGCGGCCTCGACCCGCTGCCAGCCTCCATCCTCGAGCGAGCGCAGCACCGCGTCCAGCACGAGCTGAGCGGCGACGCCGTCCTCGAGCGTGGGCGACGGGCTCTCGCCGCGGCGGATCCCGTCGAGGAAGCGCTTCACCAGCGGCGCGATCGTGGCCTTGCCGATCACCTCCATCTGGTCGCCCTCGCCCGCCGAACGGGGCAGCCCCGCGCTGAACGGCACCGGCTGGAGCGTGCCGCTGGCGCCCGCCGCGCGCAGGTCGCCCACGTACCACTTCGGCTTCTCCCGGTCCACGCGGTAGACGATCCCGCCCTGGCTGCCGTAGGCCTCGAGGAATTGCTCGTTGGCGCCCCGCGCCGCGCGACTCACCGAGAGCGTCACGTGGCCGCCGGAGACCAGCTCGCCCATCACGCTGCAGAAGTCCTCGGCGTCGGTCGGCTTGCCGCCGGGGGCGCTGCGGGTCGGATAGGCCACCCCGGCCTGCGCGGTGACGCGCGCGAACTCGCCGAAGTTCCAGCGCACCATGTCGATGAGATGCACGCCCATGTCGCCCATCGCGCCGTGGCCGGCCTGTGCGCGGTCCATGCGCCACGTGGCCGGCGCCGCCTCGTCGGCCCAGCGCGCTCCGAGCCAGCGGCCCCCCGCGTGGAAGAGCCGGCCCACCCCGCCCTCCTCCACCAGCGAGTGGAAGCGCTGCATGGCCGGGATGAAGCGCCAGTTGAACGACGTCATCGCCACGCGCTGCGCGCGGCGGGCCGCCTCCACCATGTCGCGGCCCTCGGCCGCGGTCATGGCGAGCGGCTTCTCGCAGAGCACGTGCGCGCCCTGCTCGAACGCGCGCAGCGCGATCTCGCGGTGCAGGTTCGGGGGCGACGCGATCACCACGATGTCCGGCTTGGCCTCCTCGAGCATGTGCTCCCACCGCTCGAAGACGCCGGGGACCTGGTAGCGCTCGGCCACCGAGCGGGCGGTCTCCTGGTTGCGCTGGCAGACCGCCACCACCTCGCAGCCGTTGGCCTGGAACGCCGGAATGTGAGCGCGGCCGAAGCCGAGCCCGATGATGCCCACACGATGCTTCTTCCGAGCCATGCGTCGTCGGTCCTTTCGTCGGCGGGTTCCCCTTCCCCGCCGATTGGGTTACAGTCGGCCCCATCCTAGCAGCAGGCCAGAGGAGGCCCCCCAATGAAGGCGGTCGCCGCAGTCGCCGAGATCCTGAAGCGCGAAGGTACCACCTTTCTGATCGGCTATCCGGTGAACCCGATCATCGAGGCGGCCGCCCAGGCCGACATCCGCACCATCATCGTGCGCCAGGAGCGCACCGGGCTGCACATGGCGGACGCGGTGAGCCGGATCACCTCCGG
>DATFUK010000234.1:0-5942 GCA_035260865.1 Candidatus Methylomirabilota bacterium
GCGGGCGAGCGCACCATTCCGCTCTCGGCTCTCTATCAGGACGACGGCATCCAGTACCTCACCAAGCAACCGGGGGAGATCGTGACCGAGATCGTGCTGCCACCCGCCGACGGCGCCCGCTCCATCTATCTCAAGCTGCGCCGCCGCGGCTCCTTCGATTTCCCGGTGCTGGGCGTCGCCGCGACGGTGCGCATGGACGGGGAGACCGTGCGCCAGGCCCGCATCGTGCTGGGCGCGGTCGCGTCGCTGCCCCGGGAGGCGTCGGAGGCCGCCCACCTGCTGGTCGGCGAGCGCCTCACTCCCGAGCTGATCGACCGCGCGGCCGACGCCGCCTACCGTCCCGCCAAGCCGCTCGACAATACCGACCTGACGCACCCCTACCGCAAGAAGATGGTGCGCGTGTACGTGGCGCGCGCGCTGCGGCGGCTGGCCGGCCTGCCGGATGAGGCGGAGGCATGACCGCCCTCGGCCAGCGGATCAAGGCCTTCCGCGCCGAGCGGGCGCTGCAGCAGCGTCAGCTCGCCGAGAAGGCCGGCCTCACCCCGAGCATGCTGTCGCAGATCGAGTCGGGGCGCCTGACCCCGTCGCTCCCCACCCTCGGCAAGCTGGCCGCCGCTCTCGGCGTGTCCATCGGCTCCCTCTTCGAGCCGGCCCCGGCGGGGCGGCTCCTGGTGAGCCGGAAGGCCGACTACCCGGTGGTCTCCTTCGACGGGACCACCGAGAAGTGGCACGTGTTGGGGGCGGGGCTCTTCCAGGGTAAGATCCGGGCGGTGATGTCCACGCTCGGGCCGCGGTCGCGGGGCGTGAAGACGGACAAGGTGGTCATCGAGCCGGGGCAGATGAAGCTCTTCTACGTGATCGAGGGCAAGGTGGCCCTGCAGTACAACGGCGACCGCCACGTGCTCGGGGCCGGCGACAGCGCCTACCTCGACGGCGGCACCGCGCACGGCTGGGAGAACGTGGGCTCCAGGATCGCCAAGGTCCTGTGGGTGATCCTCGGGTAGAGGAGAGGGCATGGGTGACGGTGCGCGCGTGGTGGTCGATTTCCGGACGGACCCGAGCCGGTACAAGCACTGGAAGCTCTCCTTCGACGGTCCGGTGGCCACGCTCCACATGGACGTCCGGGAGGACGGCGGCCTCGTGCCCGGCTACGAGCTCAAGCTCAACTCCTACGACCTGGGGGTTGACATCGAGCTCTACGACGCCATTCAGCGCCTGCGCTTCGAGCATCCGGAAGTCGGCGCGGTCGTCCTCACCTCCGGCAAGGAGCGGATCTTCTGCGCGGGCGCCAATATCCGGATGCTGAGCCAGTCCTCCCACGGCTGGAAGGTGAACTTCTGCAAGTTCACCAACGAGACGCGCAGCGCGATCGAGGACGCCACCGCGAGCTCGCGCCAGGCCTGGCTCGCCGCGGTCAACGGGCCCTGCGCGGGCGGCGGCTACGAGCTGGCGCTCGCCACCGACTGGATCATCATGTCGGACGACGGGTCCACCACGGTGGCGCTCCCCGAGGTGCCGCTGCTCGCGGTGCTGCCGGGCACCGGCGGCCTCACCCGGCTGGTGGACAAGCGGCGGGTCCGGCGCGATCGCGCCGACTTCTTCTGCACGCTCGAGGAGGGCATCAAGGGCCAGCGCGCGGTGGAGTGGCGCCTGGTGGACGAGGTGGTGCCGCGCTCGCGCCTGGCCGAGGCCACGAAGGCCCGGGCCGCCGGGCTGGCCGCGCGTACCGATCGCCCGGCGGGGGCGCGCGGGATCTCCCTCGCCCCGCTCGAGCGGCGCGTCGAGGGCGATCGCGTCGCGTACACCCACGTCGCCTGCGCGATCGACCGCGGGCGGGGCGTGGCCGAGATCACGGTGGCCGCCCCCACGACGCCGCCCCCGGCCGATCCGGCCGCGATCCACGCGGCGGGCGCGGGCTTCTGGCCCCTCGCGGTCGCGCGGGAGCTCGACGACCTGATCCTGCATCTGCGCGCCAACGAGGAGGAGATCGGCCTCTGGGTGCTGCGGACCAGCGGCGCGGCGGATCTGGTGGAGGCCCACGACCGCGCGCTCGCGCAGCACGAGGCGGACTGGCTCGTGCGCGAGATCCGGCTCTACTGGAAGCGCACCCTCAAGCGCCTGGACGTCTCCTCGCGGTCCATCTTCGCGCTGATCGAGCCCGGCTCCTGCTTCGCGGGCACGCTGCTCGAGCTGGCCCTCGCCGCCGATCGCACCTTCATGCTCGACGGCCGACGGGAGGGCGACGCGCGCCCGCCCGCCGTCCTGCGGCTGACCGGGATGAACTTCGGGCCGTACCCGACGGTGAACGGGCTCACGCGCCTCGCGAGCCGCTTCCTGGACGAGCCGGGGCGCGTGGACGATCTCAAGGGCCGCATCGGCGAGGACCTCGACGCGGCCGCCGCGGCGGAGGCCGGCCTCGTCACCTTCACGCCCGACGACATCGACTGGGAGGACGAGGTGCGCATCGCCATCGAGGAGCGGGCCGCCTTCTCGCCGGACGCGCTGACCGGCATGGAAGCCTCGCTGCGCTTCGGCGGCCCCGAGACGCTCGAGAGCAAGATCTTCGCGCGGCTCTCGGCCTGGCAGAACTGGATCTTCCAGCGGCCCAACGCGGTCGGCCCCAAGGGCGCCCTCAAGGTGTACGGCACCGGTGAGCGGGGCGATTTCGACCGCAGGAGAGTGTGATGGCGCCCATCGACTACAACGAGCGGATTCCCAACAACGTCAGCCTCGCCGACGATCGCCGGCTGCTGCGCGCGCTGGAAGACTGGCAGCCCAAGTTCCTCGAGTGGTGGCACGACATGGGGCCGGAGGGGTTCCAGTCCAAGGACGTCTACCTGCGCACCGCGGTGAGCGTGGACGCCAAGGGCTGGGCGCAGTTCGGCTACGTGAAGATGCCCGAGTACCGCTGGGGGATCTTCCTCGCCGAGCCGGAGGCCGACCGCCGGATCAACTTCGGCGACCATCAGGGCCAGCCCGCCTGGCCGGACGTGCCCGGCGAGTACCGCGGAACGCTGCGCCGGCTCATCGTGACCCAGGGCGACACCGAGCCCGCGTCGGTGGAGCAGCAGCGGCATCTCGGCCGCACGTGCCCGTCGCTCTACGATCTCCGCAACCTCTTCCAGGTGAACGTGGAGGAGGGCCGGCACCTCTGGGCGATGGTCTACCTGCTCGACGCCCACTTCGGCCGCGACGGCCGCGAGGAGTCGGAGGCGCTGCTCCAGCGCCGCTCCGGCGACCACGACAAGCCCCGCATCCTGGGCGCCTTCAACGAGAAGACCCCGGACTGGCTGTCGTTCTTCATGTTCTGCTTCTTCACGGATCGCGACGGCAAGTACCAGCTCGCGAGCCTCGCGGAGAGCGGCTTCGACCCGCTCTCCCGGACCTGCCGCTTCATGCTCACCGAGGAAGCGCACCACATGTTCGTGGGCGAGAGCGGGGTGGGGCGCATCGTGCAGCGGGCCTGCGAGCTGATGCGCGAGCACAAGACCGACGACGCGCGGAAGCACGGCGGGATCGACCTGCCCACCATGCAGAAGTACATCAACTTCCACTGCTCGGTCTCGCTCGACCTCTTCGGCTCCGAGGTCTCGACCAACGCGGCCAACTTCTACACCGCGGGGCTCAAGGGGCGGTTCGAAGAGACCAAGAAGACCGACGATCACCGGCTGAAGGACGGGCTCTACCCGGTGATCGGGCTCGACGGCGACAAGATCGTCGCCCGCCAGGAGGCCGCGCTGGTCTCGCTCAACGAGCGGCTGCGCGACGACTACGTCGCCGACTGCCAGCGCGGGGTGAATCGCTGGAACGAGATCATCAAGAACCACGGCATCGACTTCACCCTCACGCTGCCCCACCGCGCGTTCCGCCGGGCCATCGGGGCCTTCGCGGAGGTCCGGGTCTCGCCCGACGGGCGCGTCGTCGGTCAGGCCGAATGGGACGCCCGCCATCGCGACTGGCTGCCCACCGAGGAGGACGCGGCCTACGTGGGGAGCCTGATGAAGCCGGTGACCGAGCGCGGCAAGATGGCCGGCTGGATCGCCCCGCCCGCGCGCGGGGTCAACAGCCAGGCCGAGGACTTCGAATACGTCCGGTTGAGCTGAGAAGAGGAGGCGCCGCCATGCCCACCGTCGTCAAGCCCAAGCGCTTCGGTCCTCCCCTCGGGATGTACTCCCACGGCATGGTGGCCCCGGGCGGGGAGATCGTGGTGGTGGCGGGGCAGGTCGGGATGGGCGAGGGAGGCGCGGTCGCGGTCGGCGACGTGGGCGCGCAGACGAAGCAGGCGCTCGAGAACGTCCGCGCCATCGTCGAGGCCGCCGGCTGCACGATGGGCCACGTCGTGCGCCTGCAGACCTTCCTGACCCACGCCGAGGACATACCCCGCTTCATGGCCGCGCGCGCCGAGGTCTTCCCGCGCCACTTCCCGAACGGCGTCTACCCGCCCAACACCCTGCTGGTGGTGAGCCGCCTCGTGCAGCCCGAGCTGCTGGTCGAGATCGAGGCGATGGCGGTCAAGCCCGCGTCGGCCGGTCCCGCGAAGCGGCCCGCGTCCCGGGCGCGCAAGAACCCGGCCTCGCGGAAGGCGTCCCGGAAGCGCCGATGATCGAGGTGCCGGTGCGCTTCAACGCGACGACCTTCTTCGTGGACCGGCACGTGGCGGACGGCCGCGGCGCCCAGGTGGCCTTCTTCCATGACGAGGGCTCGATCACCTACGCGGGGCTGCAGGAGCTCGTCAACCGCACCGGCAACGCCCTGCTCGACCTGGGGGTGCGTCCGGAGCAGCGCGTCCTGTGCCTGCTGCTCGACTCGCCCGAGTTCCTGGGGGCCTTCTGGGGGGCCATCAAGATCGGCGCGGTCCCGATCCCGGTGAACACCATGCTGCGCGCCGACGACTACCTCTACTTCCTCGACGACAGCCGCGCGCCGGTCGCGATCGTCTCGGAGGCGCTGCTCGCGGAGGCCGGTCCCGCGCTCGAGAAGGCGCGCTACCTCCGGCACGTGATCGTGGCGGGGCGCGCGTCCGGGACGCAGATCGCCTTCGAGAGCTGGGTGGCCCAGGCGTCCGCGCGGCTCGAGCCCTTCGACAGCTCGAAGGACGATCCCGCGTTCTGGCTCTATTCCTCGGGTTCCACCGGCCGGCCCAAGGGCGCGGTGCACCTGCAGCACGACATGGTGGTGGCCTCGGACACCTACGCGCTCCAGGTGCTCGGCGTGACCGAGGCCGATCGCACCGTGTCGGCCGCGAAGCTCTTCTTCGCCTACGGGCTCGGCAACAACCTGTACTTCCCGCTCCGGGTGGGTGGGCAGGGCGTGCTCTACCCGCACCGCCCGACGCCGGACGCCATGTTCGAGCTGATCCAGCGACACCGGCCGACGCTCTTCTTCGGCATACCGACGCTCTACGCGGCGATGCTGCAGGTCAAGGAGGCGGAGAAGCGGTACGACCTCTCGTGCCTGCGCCTCTGCGTCTCCGCGGGCGAGGCGCTGCCCGAGGAGCTCTACCGGCGCTGGCAAGAGCGCTTCGGGGTGGAGATCCTGGACGGGATCGGGAGCACCGAGATCCTGCACATCTTCCTGTCGAACCGTCCCGGCCAGGCCCGGCCCGGTTCCACCGGGGTCGCGGTGCCCGGCTACGAGGCGATCGTCGCGGACGACGACGGCCGTCCGATGCCCGCCGGAGAAGTCGGCAACCTCCGGGTCAAGGGCGACTCCACCATGGCCTACTACTGGAACCAGCACGAGAAGACGAAGAACACGCTCCAGGGTCACTGGATCCTGACCGGGGACAAGTACTACCAGGACGCGGACGGCTACTTCTGGTACTGCGGGCGCGCCGACGACATGCTGAAGGTGGGCGGCATCTGGGTCTCGCCGGTCGAGGTGGAGAACACCCTGATGGGCCATCCCGCCATCCTGGAGACCGCGGTGGTGGGCCACGCGGA
>DATFUK010000235.1:0-4803 GCA_035260865.1 Candidatus Methylomirabilota bacterium
TGGGCGGTGGCCGCGGTGATGGTCCTGCTGGTGCCGGTGGTGGCGCTCGGGCTCGCGGTGACCTCCACCGCGCGCGCGGTGACCGTGATGGCCGCGGAGATCCGGGCCCGGCTCGGGCCCGGCGACCTGCTCGTGCTCGAGGGCCCGATCGAGAACGCGGGCGCGGTGGAGTTCTACTCGGGACACCGGCCGGTCCTCCTCGACGCGGCCCGCAGCGTGCTCGGCATCGGCGCCACCTTCGCGGACGCGGCGGGGACCTTCTGGACCGCCCCGCGCTTCGCCGAGGCCTGGGCCTCGGCCCGGCCCCCCTACCTGCTCACCACGCGCGAGCCCGCGCGGAGCATCGTGGGCTCGCTGCCGCCGCGGAGCGCCCGACTGCTCTTCGCCCACAACGGCCGCTGGCTGTACGGCCGCGCCCCCGACACGGGACCGGTCTCCCGCTGATGCTCTTCGACCTGATCATCAAGTTCAGCTATCCGGGCGTGTTCCTCGTCCTCCTCGCCACCGGCCTGGGGCTGCCGATCCCGGAGGAGCTGCCCATCGTGATCGCGGCGATGATGTCGCGGTGGGAGGTGATGCACTGGTGGGGCGCGCTCCTGTCCTGCCTGGGCGGCGTGCTGGCCGGGGACATGCTGCTCTACGCGGTGGGCCGGCACTTCGGCCGGCGGATCCTGGAGTGGCCGGCGGCGCGGCGAATCCTGCCCCCCGAGCGGGAGGCCCGGGTCATGGAGGCCTACCATCGCCACGGGCTCAAGTTCGTGATCATGGCCCGGCTCGTCATGGGCCTGCGCGCGGCCGCCTTCCTGACCGCGGGGCTGGTCCGGGTTCCGTTCCCCCGTTTCCTCCTGGTGGACGTGGCCGCGGTGCTGCTGAGCGTGCCGCTCGCGTTCGGCCTCGCCTACGCGGTCGCGGACTCGGTGGCGGTGGCGCTCGCGCGCGTGCACGAGATGCAGCTCTGGATCGGCGGCGCGGTGCTGCTGCTCGCGGCGGGATGGCTGCTGGTGCTGTGGCGCCGCCGCCGCGGCTAGCGTGGTATCGTGGAGAAATCGTGACCGACTACCAGCGCACGCTGTTTCTCCACCCGCCCGCGGTAGCCGGCTTCGACGGCGGCGCCGGCTCGCGCTACCAGGCCAAGCGCGAGATCCGGTCCTTCTGGTACCCGACCTGGCTGGCCCAGCCCGCCGCGCTGGTGCCGGGCTCGCGGCTCGTGGACGCGCCGCCCGACGGCCTCACCGTGGCCGACGTGCTGCCGCTCGCCCGGAGCTACGACCTCTGCGTCATGCACACCAGCACGCCCTCGTTCGCCTCCGACGTGCGCGTGGCCGAGGCGCTCAAGGCCGAGAACCCCTCGCTCGTCATCGGGCTGGTGGGCGCCGCGGTGGCGGTGGCCCCCGAGGCCTCGCTCCGGACGAGCGCGGCCATCTCGTTCGTGGCCCGCAACGAGTTCGACTTCACGATCCAGGAGGTGGCCCAGGGGCGGCCCTTCGCGGACGTGCAAGGACTCTCCTACCGGGTGAACGGACACGTGGAGCACACCCCGGAGCGCCCGACGCTCGAGAACATGGACGCGCTGCCGTTCGTGACCCCGGTCTACAAGCGCGACCTGACCGTCGAGCACTACGCGATCGGCTACCTCCAGCATCCCTACGTGTCGCTCTACACCGGGCGCGGCTGCCGCTCCAAGTGCACCTTCTGCCTCTGGCCGCAGACGGTGGGCGGACAGCGCTACCGCACCCGCAGCCCCGAGCACGTGGCCGAGGAGATGGCGCAGGCGGCCCGCCTGTTCCCGCAGGTGCGGGAGTTCTTCTTCGACGACGACACGTTCACCGACGATCTGCCCCGCACCGAGGCCATCGCGAAACGGCTGGGTCCGCTCGGCATCACGTGGTCGGTCAACGCCAAGGCCAACGTGCCCTACGCGACGCTCAAGGTCCTCAAGGACAACGGGCTCCGGCTCCTGCTGGTGGGCTACGAGTCGGGCAATCAGGCCATCCTGAACAACGTCAAGAAGGGCGTGCGCCTCGACGCGGCCCGCCGGTTCACCCGCGACGCCAAGTCGCTCGGCATCGCGATTCACGGCACCTTCATCCTGGGACTGCCCGGGGAGACGAGCGAGACCATCGCGGAGACCATCCGCTTCGCCACCGAGATCGATCCCGACACCATCCAGGTCTCGCTGGCCGCGCCCTATCCGGGCACCGCGCTCTACGAGGAAGCGCAGCGCAACGGCTGGCTCGAGTCCGACGAGCTGGTGGACGGCACCGGGGTGCAGGTGAGCGCGATCGGCTACCCGCACCTCTCGCGCTCCGAGATCTTCCGCTCGGTGGACCAGTTCTACCGCCGCTTCTACTTCCGCCCCCGCAAGATGCTCTCCCTCGGCGCCGAGATGCTGCGCGACCGCCGGGTCATGAAGCGCCGCCTCTCCGAGGGCCGCGACTTCCTCAGGTTCCTCCGCACCCACCGCTGACCATGAAGGTCCTCGTCATCGACACGATCGCGCCCGAAGGCATCGCCCACCTGGCCGAGCGCGGCTTCGAGGTGGACCAGGTCTCGAGCAAGCTGCCCAAGGACGAGCTGCACGCGCGGCTCGGCGACTACGAGGCGATCGTCACGCGCTCCTCCACCGCGGTGACCCCGGAGTTCCTGGGCCGGGCGCGGCGGCTGCGCATCCTGGGGCGGGCCGGGGTCGGGGTCGACAACATCGACGTGGACGCCTGCTCGCGCCAGGGCGTGGTGGTGGTCAACGCGCCCTACGGCAACGTGGTCTCGGCGGCCGAGCACACCGTGGGTATGCTGCTGGCTCTCGTGCGCAAGATCCCGGCGGCCCACGACTCGCTCAAGCAGCTCGAATGGGACCGGGGCATCTACGGGTCCGAGCTCTATCGCAAGATCGCGGGCGTGCTCGGCCTCGGCAAGGTGGGCTCGCGGGTGGCGGCCCGGCTGCGGGCCTTCGACATGGAGATCCTGGTCTACGATCCGTTCATCCCGGAGAGCCGGGCCCGGGACCTGGGGGTGCGCCTCACCGATCTGCAGACGGTCCTGAGCCGGGCCGACATCCTGACCGTGCACGTGCCGCTCACCGACGAGACCGAGAACATGATCGGGGCACGCGAGCTCGCCGCGCTCAAGCCGGGGGCGCGCGTGGTCAACTGCGCGCGCGGCGGCATCGTCAACGAGATGGACCTGCTGGCCGCGCTCGACTCGGGCCACGTGGCGGGCGCCGCGGTGGACGTGTGGAGCGAGGAGCCGCCCCGGTCGCCCGCGCTCCGGCGCCTGATCCAGCATCCCCGCGTGGTGGTCACCCCGCATCTGGGCGCCAACACCCAGGAGGCGCAGGTCAACGTGGCGGTGGACGTGGCCCGGCAGCTCGTGGCCTTCCGCGACGGCGAGCTGGTCGAGCACGCGGTGAACATCCCGGTGGGCGACCGCGAGACCATGGCCGAGCAGCGCCCGTTCCTGTACCTGGCCGAGCTGCTGGGCCGCTTCTGCCTGCAGCTCGAGCCGGAGAACGTCGAGCGGGTGGAGATCGAGGTCGCCGGCCATCTGGCCCGGGTGGACACCGAGCTGCTGGGCCGCGCGGTGCTGACCGGGCTGCTCGGCGGGGTGACCGTGCAGGCGGTGAACCTGGTCAACGCCCACCTGATCGCGCGCGACCGGGGGCTCGTGGTGGAGGTGCGGGCCGACGCGGAGGCCGCCTCCGGGTACACCAACCTGATCACGGTCACCACCCAGGCGGGCGCCGGGCGGAAGGTCATCGCGGGCACCGTGTTCGACGGGGTGCCCCGGATCGTGCGGCTGCGCGATCTCCACATCGAGTTCATCCCCGAGGGACATATCCTGGTGCTGGCCTACGAGGACCGGCCCGGCATGGTGGGCCGGATCGGGTCGATCCTGGGCCGCCACAACGTCAACATCGCCTCGATGCACGTGGGCCGGCGCACCCGCCGGGGCCGCGCCATCGTGGTGCTGCTGCTGGACGACGACGTACCCACGGAGGTCATGGAAGAGGTGAGCAAGAGCGTCGAGGCCGATTTCGCGCGGGTGATCCGGCTGTGAAGGCGCCCCGGAAGCGCGCGGGCGAGACCCCGGTGGGCGTCTTCGAGACGCGGCCCTGGGGTGGGTTCATCACGGTGGAGGAGGGGCGCGGCTACAAGGTCAAGCGGCTCTTCGTGCGGCCCGGTCAGCGGCTGAGCCTGCAGCGGCACCGGTTCCGCGCCGAGCACTGGGTGGTGGTCTCGGGCTCACCGCGCGTGCTCATCTCGGGCCGCCCGAAGCGGCTCAAGCCGCGCGGCGCGGTGGACGTCCCGCGCGGGGCCTGGCACCGCATCGAGAACCCCGGCCGGGTCCCGGCGATCCTCATCGAAGTCCAGCACGGGCCGTACCTGGGCGAGGACGACATCATCCGCCGCCAGGACGACTACGGCCGGGCCGGCTCGGCCAAGACCAAGGCGCCGCCGAAGGCCCGCCGCAGCGCGCGCTAGTCCGCCTCACTCGCCTTTGACCAGTCACCCCCTCACCATTCACCCCTCACCCTGCCCTCTCCCCTGAGGGGAGAGGGAGAGATACGGAGCTGCCCGATGCCGATCCAGACCCGCTACCTGTTCAGCGCCGCGATGGACGTAGCCCCGGCCCAGGAGCGCCTCTTCAACGAGGTGTACGACCAGGAGCACGTGCCGAGCCTGCTCACCGTGCCCGGCGTCATCGCGGTCTCGCGCTACGAGATGCAGCCCCTCACGATGAGCATCGGCGGGCAGCTCAAGACCATCGTGATCGAAGGCGCCCCAAGGTATGGCGCGCTCTACG
>DATFUK010000236.1:0-5247 GCA_035260865.1 Candidatus Methylomirabilota bacterium
TTCAACGTGGTCTTCTGCGGGATCGAGACGCCCGAGCCCGACGCCCTCCGCTCGATGTCGAAGGACCAGAATCTCCGCATGCCCATCCTCGACGCGGTCGCCAAGCTGAACGACTACGGCCTCGAGGTGGTCTCCGGCATCATCCTGGGACTCGACACCGACAGCGAGGCGACCGCGGGTCACCTGATCGAGTTCATCGAGGCCTCCCGGATCCCGATGCTCACGATCAACATCCTCTACGCCCTGCCCAAGACCCCGCTGTGGGACCGCCTGGCCCGGGAGGGGCGGATTCTGCCGGACGGCGGGCGCGAGTCCAACGTGGTGTTCCGGCTGCCCGAGGAGACGGTGCTGGAGATGTGGCGGCGCTGCATCGCGGCCGCCTACGCGCCGGAGGCGATCTACCGGCGCTTCGCCCACAACCTGGCCCACACCTTCGCGAAGCGTCCGCCCTACCCGCGGAGCTGGCACCGCGCGTCCTGGCGCAACGTGGTGTCCGGCCTGGCCTTGCTCGGGCGCATCGTCTGGCGCATCGGGGTGCGCGGCGACTACCGCGGGACGTTCTGGCGCGTCGCCGGTCCCGCGTTGCGCCGCGGGCAGATCGAGGAGATGATCCAGGCCGCGGTGGTCAGCCATCACCTGATCGAGTTCACACGCCAGTGCCTGCGCGGGGCCCAGGAGGCTTCGTTCTACGCGCCCAGCCTCCCGCGCCCGCCCGCGGCGCCGCCCGCGCTCCATCCGATCCGCCTGCGACGAGAAGAAGCGTCGAGCTAGCCACTCCGCAACCAGGAGGCCTCCATGCCCACCGCCGATCAGCGCGCGAGCGTCGTCCGGAAAGACCTCGACAACGTCATCCACCCGATCGTGCCCCACAAGCAGCTCGAGCAGCAGCAGCTCGTCATCGTCTCCGCCAAGGACTCGACGGTGGTGGACGCCGACGGTCGCGAGTACCTCGACGGCATGGCCGGGCTCTGGTGCGTGAACATCGGCTACGGGCGGACCGAGCTCGCCGACGTGGCCGCCGAGCAGATGCGCCAGCTGTCCTACTATCCGCACACCGCGATGAACCTGCCCGCCGCCGCGCTGGCCGAGAAGGTCAACGGGCTGCTGGGCGGCGACAACCACGTCTACTTCGTCAGCTCGGGCTCGGAGGCCAACGAGGCCGCGTTCAAGTTCGCGCGCCAGTACGCCCGCCACGAGTTCCCGCAGCAGAACCGCTACAAGACGATCAGCCGGTACTACGGCTACCACGGCACCACCCTCGCCACCCTGGCCGCGGGGGGCATGGGCGACCGCAAGATGAAGTTCGAGCCGCTCTCCGGCAACGAGTTCGTGCACGTGGCCCCGCCCTACTGCTACCGCTGCCCGTTCGGCCTCGAGCCCACGAGCTGCGACCTGGCCTGCGTGAAGAACATGGAGACCACCATCCTGGGCGAGGGGCCCCAGACGGTGGCCGAGGTGATCATCGAGCCGGTGATGAGCGCGGTCGGCGTCGCCGTTCCGCCCGACGACTACCTCCCCGCGGTGGCCGATCTCTGCAAGCAGCACGGCATCCTCCTGCACGTGGACGAGGTGATCAACGGCTTCGGCCGCACCGGTCGGCTCTTCGCCCACGAGCACGCGGGCGTGAAGCCCGACATCGTCACGGTGGCCAAGGGCATCTCGAGCGCGTACCTGCCGATGGCCGCCACCGTGGTGCGCAACTCGGTCTACAAGTCGTTCATCGGCGAGGCGTCGGAGAACCGCCAGGTCAACCAGGTCAACACCTACGGCGGCCATCCGGTGGCCGCGGCGGTGGCCCTCCGCAACATCGAGATCTTGCTGGAGGAGAAGCTGGCCCAGCGCTCGGCCGAGAACGGGGCCTATCTCCTCGACGGGCTCAAGACCCTGATGCGCCACCCGTGGGTCGGCGACGTGCGGGGCAAGGGCCTCTACGCGGGCGTCGAGCTGGTCGTCGACCGCAAGTCCAAGGCCATCATGCCCGCGCCCCAGATCAAGAAGCTGGTGGACCGCTGCCAGGAGCGCGGGGTGATCGTGGGCCGCTCGGGCGGCGGCGCGCACCTCGGCAACACCCTCGTGCTGGCCCCGCCGCTCGTCCTCACCCGCCCCGAGATCGATCGCATCGTCTCGGTGCTCGACCAGACCATCCCCGAGGTCTGCCCGGAGGCCGCGGCATGAGCCGGACCTTCCCGCACTTCACCCTGCGCGGCACCCACCGCGAGGTCGGCCGCCGGCACGGCGAGGCCCTCCGCCCGCTGATCCGGGCGCACCTCGACCTGATCTACGCCCAGGGCGCGCAGAAGTCGCAGCTCGCGCCCGAGACCGCGCGGCGCTGGGCCCAGGCCTTCGGGCCGGTCATCGGCGCGGCGGCGCCGCACTTCCTCGAGGAGATCGAAGGGCTGGCCCAGGGCGCGGGCATCGAGCCTGCGGAGGCGATCCTGCTCCAGGTGCGCCAGGAAGTGGCCCACGTGGCCCGCTTCGGCACCGTGGATCTGGAATGCACCAGCTTCGCGGTCTCCGGCGCCTATACCCGGACCGGGGGAACCTTCGCGGGCCAGAACGCCGATCTCGCGGGCGGCATCGAGCAGTTCGCCGCCGTGCTCACCTTCGCGGTCACCGGCAAGCCCGCGGTGATGATGCTGGTGCCCGCGGGCCAGATCAGCTACCTCGGCATCAGCAGCGAGGGCCTCTCCGCGGACGCCAACTTCCTCAGATCCGCGGGCTGGCGCACCGGCTTCCCCCGCTACCTGCTCACGCGGCTCGCCATCGAGCAGCCCACGATCAAGGCGGCGGTGGACGCAGCGCTGACCCCGCGGCGGGCGTCCTCGCGCAACCTGCTCCTGGCCGACCGGGCCGGCGCCATGGTGGACATCGAGACCGCCGCGGAGGAGCACGCGCTCACCTGGGGCGACGGCTGCCTCGTGCACGCCAACCACCACGTCCTGCCCGGCATGGCCGGCCACGAGACCGCGACCCCGGACGAGCTCCACAACTCCACCTGCCGTCACGAGCGCATCGCGGCCCTCGTGGAGGCCGGGCGCGGGCGCCTCGACGCGGAGGCGCTCAAGACGATCCTGCGCGATCACGCCAACCGGCCGCATTCCATCTGCGCGCATCCGGGCGAGCGCGTCTCCTACAGCTTCGCCTCGCTCATCTCCGATCTGGACGCGGGCCGCATGGAGATCGCGGTGGGCCCGCCTTGCGAGCACGAGTACGCGACCTATACGCTGGAGACCGGGCCATAGCGACCGAGCTCTGGCGCCTCGACGCCGTCGAGCTGGCGGAGATGATCCGCCGGAAAGATGTATCCTGCCGTGAGGTCGTGACCGCGGCGCTGGCGCGCCTCGACGCGGTCAACTCCCGGGTCAACGCGGTGGTACGCCCACTCCACGACCCGGCCCTCGCGGAGGCCGCGGCCGCCGACCAGGCCCTGGCCCGCGGCGCGGCGGTGGGCCCGCTCCACGGCGTGCCGATCACGACCAAGGTCAACGTGGATCAGGCCGGCTGCCCCACCGACAACGGCGTGGTCGCCTTCAAGGACCTGGTGGCCACCCGTGACAACCCGGTGGTGGCCAATCTCCGCCGGGCCGGCGCCATCGTGATCGGGCGCACCAATGCACCCGCCTTCTCGATGCGCTGGTTCACCGACAATGCGCTCCACGGCGCGACGCTGAACCCATGGGATCCCGCGCGCACGCCGGGCGGCTCGAGCGGCGGCGCGGCCGCGGCCACCGCGACCGGCATCGGCGCGATCGGCCACGGCAACGACATCGCGGGCTCGGTGCGCTACCCGGCCTACTGCTGCGGGCTCGTCGGCCTGCGCGTCAGCTACGGCCGCATCCCCTCCTACAATTTCACCTCCAGCGTGCCGCGGCCGATCGCGGCCCAGCTCATGGCGGTGCAGGGCCCGCTGACCCGCCGGGTCCGGGACGCGCGCGCCGCCTTCACCGCGATGGCGGTGCCCGATCCCAACGATCCGCGCTGCGCCGACGTCCCGCTCGAGGGCCCGCCCGTGAAGCGGCCCATGCGCGTGGCGCTGGTGGCGGACCCGGCCGGCCGCGGCGGCGTGGCCCCCGCGGTGGCGGCCGCGGTGCGCCAGGCCGGCCGCTGGCTCGAGGACGCGGGCTACGCGGTCGAGGAGGTGGAGCCGCCGGAGCTGGGCGCGGTGGCCGATCTCTGGGCCGCCATCGCGATGGAGGACGTCATCGCGGCGCTCGAGCCGGCCGCCGCGCAGTTCGGCGACGCCGGGATCAAGCAGGCGCTCGGCCTCTGGCGCGCGGTGCACCCACCGCGGGACGTCCGCCACGTGCTCGACGGACTGGCCCAGCGCGATCGGCTGCTACGCCTCTGGGAGCTCTTCCTGGAAGAGCGCCCGCTCGTGGTCACGCCGACCTCGAACGAGCCGGCGTTCCCGGTCGATCTCGACCTGGTGGACGCGGACACGACCCGGCGGATCATGCGCGCCCAGATCATGCAGCTCGTGGTGCCGGTGCTGGGACTGCCCGCGGTGTCGGTGCCGACCGGGGTCGTGGGCGGTCTCCCGACCGGCGTGCAGATCACCGCCGGGCGCTTCCGCGAGGATCTCTGCCTCGAGGCGGCCGAGGCCATCGAGGCCCGCGCCCCGATGGCGACCCCGATCGATCCCCGCTAGTAGACGATCACGCTCCGCTTCACCTCGCCCTGCAGCATGAGGTCGAAGCCCTCGTTCAGCTCGGCCAGCGGCAGGCGCCGGCTGATCAGCTCGTCGAGCTTGTACTTGCCGGACATGTAGAGGTCGATCAGCATCGGCACGTCCGTGCGCTGGTGCCCGCCCCCGAAGGACGAGCCGGTCAGCACGCGCTGCTGCAGGAAGAGCGACGGATCGAGCGAGACCCGGGTCCCCGCGGGCGAGACGCCCACGATCACGCAGGTGCCCCCGCGATGCGTGGCCAGCACCGCCTGCTCGATGGTCTTCTGGGTGCCCACCACCTCGAAGGTGAAGTCGACGCCGCCGGCCCCCGAGATCCTCTGGACCGCGGCCACCGGATCCTCCTTCGACGCGTCCACCACGTGCGTCGCCCCGAACTCCTCGGCCCAGGCGAGCTTCTGGCGCATCACGTCCACCGCGATGATCTTGCCCGCGCCGAGCAAACGCGCGGCCTGGATCGTGTTGAGCCCGACGCCGCCCGCGCCCCACACCGCCACGCTGGCCCCCGGCGGCACCTTGGCCCGGTTGAACACGGGCCCCGCGCCCGCGAGCACGCCGCAGCT
>DATFUK010000237.1:0-7494 GCA_035260865.1 Candidatus Methylomirabilota bacterium
AATCCTTGACCGTCGATCCCAGAACCGACAACAGTGGCCTCCTAGTCGACGTCTTCGACAACAACCATAGCCGGTCCGAGAAAGGTATGCACGAGGTCAAGCTCCCGCCGTACGGTCATCGCTGGTATCGCGTGGGCGCCCCAGACAACGTGCCTAACCGAACGAGCTTTTAATCAACCTCCGTGTAGGCTACTTCGAGGGGTGTCCCGACCGCGTAGGCACAACGCTTCCCGTCCCGTAGGAACAAGGTGCAGCTACCTACGACGATTCGATCCGGATGGGACTCGATGAGAGGCGCAACAATCACGCCGCGCACTGGCTGACCGCCACTGGCCGCGTCCATCTCGGCCCGGAGGCTGTCAGAACCGCGTCGGAGGGGCAAGGCGACCCGGGGGCAGAACTTCTTACCCGGTCATCTCTGCCGGGAAGCGAGTTGTGCCCCAGATTCGCCAAATGAATGTAGCGGGTGCCGGGGCTCTGATGTAAGTTGGCTTCACTATGAAGCACGCGTGGGAAGGCGGCCAGCCCGCCAGGAGTGGACTATTTTTCTGACCGTTCTCGTCGTCGATGACTCGGCTGAGTATCGCGAGATCGTCCTCAACCTCCTGGCACGAGCGGCCGACATGAGGATCGTCGGTGAAGCGGCCGATGGGGAGGAGGCGCTGGCCATCGCGCACCGCGAGCGGCCTGACCTCGTGGTCACAGACTTGACCATGCCCCGACTCAACGGCATCGAGCTGACGAGGCACATCAGGCAGGAACTGCCGCGGACGATGGTCATCCTCATGAGTTCCCACACCGAGGATGCCTACCGTCTCATGGCCTCTGACAGCGGCGCCGATGTGTTCGTGAGCAAGAAGGTGATCCATGATGCCCTGTTACCCGCGATTCGCAACCTTGCGGCTCGTCACGCGCGCGAGACGCCAACGCTGGGCGATGTGCTCTATGCCAATAAGGCGAAGGCGCTCGTCTCTGAGAACGAGTGGGTCGGACTCGTTCGGGCCACCGCCGGAGGCGACCAGTCCGCGATGCAGGCGCTGTACACGCGAACGCATCGCATCGTCTTTACGTTGATCGTGCGGATCACCAACAATCGCGAAATCGCTGAAGAACTCATGGGCGATGTGTTCCGCGAAGTATGGCGAGGCGCGCCGGAGTACGATCCTGCGGGGGGATCCGTTGTTGGTTGGATCATGAATCAGGCGCGCTCCAGAGCGATTGACTGGCTACGAATCGCCCCGGAGAAAGGCCAAGAGTCGGTGGTGTCAGCGCCCCATGGACCGCTTGAATCGGAATGGGAAGAAGTGGCGCCTGGCATCTCCTGCAACCTCCTTGCGACGGACGCAGAGAAAGACCGTGTCAGCATGCTTGTACGGCTCGCACCGGGGGCTGCGTATCCCCCGCATCGCCATGCCGGTATCGAAGAATTGTATCTGCTTGACGGCGAGCTGATGATCGACGACAAAACACTCCATCCTGGGGATTACAACCGGGCCCTGCCCGGCACCGGCGATCAGCATGTCTGGAGCGAGACCGGGTGCACGTGTGTTCTCCTCACCTCCACCCGGGACGTCCTTCGCTGATGTCGTTTCGCGGTCGTATCGGCCTGCGCGTAGGCTACTTCTAGAACGCACGCGAGGGCTCGACGTCGGCTGATCTCCGGTGTGACGGGCGGTCCCAGCCGCCCGGCCCGCTGCTCGAGGCGCCCGCCTGGGGCCTGATGCTGCGGGTGTGGGCGCAGAGCGGCATGCGCTCCGGGGAGCTGCGCGGCCTGCAGCACCAGGATCTGGACCCGCGCACGGGTCGCGTATCGATTCAGCGGACGCGCACGCAAGGGGTGACCGGCCCCGCCAAGACCGCGCGATCGGTGCGCCAGGCCGCCATCACGCATCCCACGTGCGAGGCGACAGCCGCCTGGCGGCCGGGCGCGACCCCGGAGCGCCTGACGGTGCTGTCCCGGCTCGCGCAGCTCGTGCCGCTCGATGGCACCGCGCCACTCTTCGGCTCGCTCAAGCATCCGGGGCGGCCGATGGAGGAGCGCGAGCTGCATACGCTCTGGCACCGCACGCTCACGCGGGCCAGGGTGCGCCCCGCCCCCCGGAGACGCTCCGGCACTCGTGTATCTCAAGCCTGCTGTCGCGCGGGGGCCCGCTGCTCTGCGTGGCCCAGCAATCGGGGCACAGTCCGAGGGTCATGCTTGCCTCGTATGCCCGTTGGCAGGAGCAGGGCGCGAAGGCCGTCACGCAACCGGACACAACCCAGCCGCAACCGGTCCCGAGGCTCGCGACGCTCAACTCCGCGTCGTAGCGGGTTGGGGGCGGGGTGTGGCATACTTTGCGCGTGATCTTTCAGCAGATCCTGAACGAGGAGTCCGGCTGCCTTTCCTACCTGATCGGCTGCTCCCAGGCCGGACAAGCGGCCATCGTGGACCCGGCGCGGGATCGGGTGGACGACTACGTGGCGATGGCCCGACGCAAGGGCCTCACGGTCAGCGCCATCCTGGAGACCCACGTGCACGCGGACCATGTGTCGGGCAACCAGGCGCTGGCCGGCAAGACCGGCGCGGGCATCCACATCCACCCCGCCGCCAACGCCGCCTTCCCCCACGATCCGGTGGAGGACGGCCGCGAGATCCGGCTCGGCAACGTGGCGCTGCAAGTGCTCCACGTGCCCGGTCACACCCCGGACAGCATCGCGCTGCTGGTGACCGATCTCAGCCGCGGCACCGAGCCCTGGTTCGTGTTGACCGGCGATACGCTCTTCGTGGGTGACGTGGGTCGGCCCGACTTCGGCGGCGAGCAGGCCGCGGCCCGCCTCTACGCGAGCCTCACCGAGCGCCTCCTGCGGCTGCCCGACAGCGTCGAGGTGTACCCGGCCCACGGCGCCGGATCGAGCTGCGGGCGGGCGATGTCGAGCAAGACCGCGACCACCATCGGGTTCGAGCGGCGCTTCAACGCCGCGCTGCAGGCGCCCGACGTGGAGGAGTTCGTCCGGCGCCTCATGACCGGGCTGCCACCGAAGCCGCCCAACTTCGACCGCATCATCGCGCGCAACCGGGCCCAGTCGCTGCCCCAGAGCGGCGAGCCGCGGCCGCTCTCCGCGCTGCAGGTCCGCGAGCTGCTCGACAAGGGCGCCTGCGTGCTCGACGTGCGGAGCCCGGAGGAGCACGGGGAGGCCCACGTCCCCGGGGCCATCAACGTCTGGATCGAGAGCCCGCAGTTCGCCAACCGGGCCGGGCTCTTCGTGCCCGCGGAGGCCCCGGTGGTGCTGGTGGTGGCGAGTCCTACCGACCTCACCCGCGCGATGCAGGGACTCGGTCGCATCGGGCTCGACGCGATCGCGGGCCACCTGCAGTGGGGGATGACCGAGTGGAAGAGCCAGGGATTCCCCCTCGGGCGGGTGCCGCAAATCAGCGTGCACGACCTGGCCACCATGAAAGAGGAGCGGCCCGACCTCGTGGTCGTGGACGTGCGCGAGCTGTTCGAGTGGGACGAGGGGCACATCGACGGCGCAATGCACCTGCCGATGGGCGAGGCGCTCACCCGCCAGGACCTGGTCCCGGCGGGGCGGCCGAAGGCGGTCCTCTGCGCGGGCGGCCTGCGCTCCAGCACCGTGATCAGCGCGCTGAGCCGCGCCGGCCTCACCGACTTCTACAACGTCATCGGCGGCATGACCGCCTGGCAGAAGGGCGGCTACAGCACGGTGAAGCGTTGACCGACGAGCGCTTCGACTACCCGGTGATGGCGCGCGCGCTCATCCTGGGCGACAAGGACACGGTGGCCAAGAAGACGCAGGAAGGCCTGGCCCTCTCGATGGACCCGAAGGACCTGATCTTCCGCGGGCTGATCCCCGGCATGGACGTGGTCGGCGAGAAGTTCCGGCGCAACGAGTACTACGTCCCGCAGGTGCTCCTGTCGGCGCGGGCGATGTACGCGGGGCTCGACCTTCTCAAGCCCCTGATCACCAGCGCGGGCGGCGCCAATCAGAACCTGGGCGTGATCGTGATCGGCACCGCCCAGGGAGATCTGCACGACATCGGCAAGAACCTGGTGGCGATGATGCTCGAGGGCGCCGGCTTCAAGGTCATCAACCTGGGCCGGGACGTGGCCCCCGAGAAGTTCGTGGCCGCGGTGCAGGAGCACTCGGCCCACATCGTCGGGATCTCCGCGCTGATGACCACGACGATGCCCGCGATGAAGCGGACCATCGACGCGCTCGAGAAGGCGGGGCTGCGCGATCGGGTGAAGGTCATGATCGGAGGGGCGCCGGTGAACCAGGCCTACGCCGACGAGATCGGCGCCGACGGCTACGCCAAGGATTCGACCATCGCGGTGGTGCGCGCCAAGGAGCTGCTCGGCGTGCCGGTGAGCGCGTGATGGCGGCCCGCGCCCGCGGCTGGGAGATCGTGGAACGCCTCCGCGCCGGGGAGCGCCTGGTGTTCGACGGCGGCTACGGCACCGCGCTCTTCGACGCGGGCCTCGAGAACGGCGACTGCCCGGAGCTCTGGAACGACACCCACCCCGACGTGGTGCGCGGGATCCACCAGGGCTACTTCGACGCGGGCTCGCACCTCGTGGAGACCAACACCTTCGGGGGCACCGCGCTCAAGCTGCACGAGTACGACGAGCGCATGGGCCACGACATGGGCGCGCGCACCCGCGAGCTGAACGAGAAGGGCGTGCGCCTGGCCCGCGCGGCCTGTCCGCCCGGCGGGTTCGTGGCCGGCTCCATCGGGCCCACCAGCTACCTGCCGCTCGACTACGGCGTCGGCAAGAACGTGGCGACCGACGAAGACTACCTCGCGACGTTCCGAGAACAAGCCCAAGCCCTTGCCGCGGCGGGGGTGGACTGCTTCGCGGTGGAGACCATGATGTTCCCGCAGGAGGCGGAAGCGGCGATCCGGGCCTGCAAGGCGGTCGCGGACCTGCCGGTCATGGCCACCATGTTCTTCCAGTACGAGGAGCTGCACGATCGCGACCGGACCATGTGGGGCGAGAGCCCGGCCGACGTGGCCAAGCAGCTCCTGGCCGCGGGGGCCGACATCGTGGGGATGAACTGCGGGCGCGGGCCGGATCGGGCCATCGTGATCATCCGGGAGATGCGGCAGGTCACGGACGCCCCGCTCATCGCGTACCCGAACGCGGGGCTGCCGATCACCACCGGCGGGCGCACCACCTACGAGCTCGGTCCCGAGGAGATGGTCAAGGACTACCCGGCGCTCCTCGACGCGGGCTGCAACATCGTCGGGGGCTGCTGCGGGTCGAACCCCGAGCATATCCGCCTCATCGCCGACGTGGTGCGCTCGCGCCGCGCGCGGTGACCGCGGCGCTCTCCGTCCTCTCTCCCGTCCCCGCCGTCCTCGACGGCCTGCCGGTCGCGATCGACCGGGACGAGGTCCTGCGTTTCCAGGGGTACAAGAAGGATGTGGACGTCCCCAGCGGCGAGGTGCTGGCGATCTTCGAGGAAGCCCTCGCGCTGGGCCGGAGCCTGCTGACGCCCCGGGTGGTCTACCGGGCGGTCGCGGTGACCGGGGGTGCGGCGGCCCGCATCGACGCGGGCGGGGAGCGGCTGCACATCCCGCAGATCGCGCGACTCTGGGGCTCGATCGAAGCGGTGGGCGCGGGCATCTGCACGGTGGGCGAGGCGATCGAGGGCCGGGTGCGCGAGCTTTTCGACGCGCGCGAGTTCCCGCTGGCCGTGATGCTCGACAGCGTCGGGTCCGCCGCGGCGGAAAGCCTCGCCGAGTACGCCAACGACCTGCTCTGCCAGCAGGGTCTCCGGGCGGGGACGCGGGTCACCAACCGGATCAGTCCCGGCTACGCCGGATGGGACACCGCCGAGCAGGCGGCGCTGTTTCGCCTGTGCCCGGGCGACCCCATCGGGGTGCGGCTCAACGAGGCCTGCTTCATGACGCCGGGCAAGAGCATCAGCTGGCTGGTGGGGATCGGCCCGGAGGCGCGGGTGGATCACTACTTCACCCAGTGCCGCCGCTGCTGGATGCGGGACTGCGCCTACCGCCGGGCGCCCGCCGAGACCACGGTGCGGCATCCGGGCGGCGGGGTCTGGTGATAGGCTGGATGGACGCATGAGCGACAACGTCATCCTGGTCGGCTTCATGGGAGCGGGCAAATCGTCGGTGGGGCGGCTGCTTGCCCGCCGGCTCGGCCGCTGCTTCGTGGAGACCGACGACATGATCACCGCGCACGAGGGCCGCTCGATCCCGGAGATCTTCGCGGAGCGGGGCGAGGCCCACTTCCGCGCGCTGGAGGAGGAGACGGTGCGGCTGCTCGGGCTCAAGTCGAGGGACGTGATCGCCACCGGCGGCGGCCTGCCCTGCCGCGACGGGCGGCCCGACCGGCTGCGGGCCATGGGCACGGTGGTGTGGCTGCAGGGCGAGTTCGACGCGGTGTACGAGCGGGCGCAGCGCGCGGGCGCGCGGCCGATGCTGGCCGGCCGCAAGCGCGAGGAGATCGAGGCGCTCTATCGCGCGCGCGAGCCCTACTACCGCCAGGCCGATCTCACGGTGGACACCACCGGCATCAATCCCGATCAGGTCGTCTCCAAGCTCCTGCTGCTCCTCCGCGACCGCCGTGCCTCCACCCTCTCCCCTCTGGGAAGAGGGCAGGGTGAGGGGGCGTAGAGATCATGCCCTCGCCCCTCCTCTCCCGCCTGGCCGAGCGCCCGCTCCTCTGCGACGGCGCGATGGGTACGCTCCTCTACGCGCGCGGCGTCGCGCTCGACGCCTGCTTCGACGTGCTCAACCTGAACGAGGCCAAGCTCGTGCAGTCGGTGCACTCGGAGTACATCGCGGCGGGCTGCGACGCCATCGAGACGAATACCTTCGGGGCCAACCGTTTCAAGCTGGGTATCCATGGGCTACAGGGGCGCGTGCGCGAGATCAACCTGCGCGGGGCCAAGCTGGCGCGCGACGTGCGCGAGAGCATGGGCCGCGACGTGCTGGTGCTGGGCTCGATCGGCCCGCTCGGCAAGTACCTGGCCCCGCTCGGCAGCATCGAGCCGGCCGACGCGCGCGCCGCGTTCCACGAGCAGGCGGAGGGGCTGCTGGAGGGCGGCATCGACGCGTTCGTGATCGAGACCTTCTCGGACCTCACCGAGATGCGGCTGGCGGTGGAGGCGGTCCGCGCCCTCACCGATCTGCCGATCCTCACCCAGGTGGCGTTCACCGACGAGGGCGTGACCTTCACCGGGCGCACCGCCGCCGAGGTCGTCCGCACGCTGCGCGAGCTGCCGATCCAGGCGGTGGGGGCCAACTGCTCGGTCGGCTCGAGCGTGCTCTTCGACATCCTGGAGCAGATGGTGCCGGAGGCGGGCGGCCTCCACGTGGCCATCCAGCCCAACGCGGGGCTGCCGAGCCGGGTCGGAGAGCGGCTCATGTATCTCTCCTCGCCGATCTACATGGCGGACTACGCGGCGCGGATGATCGCGAGCGGGGCGCGCCTGGTCGGCGGCTGCTGCGGGACGACCCCGCAGCAC
>DATFUK010000238.1:0-7099 GCA_035260865.1 Candidatus Methylomirabilota bacterium
CTCCCGAGCGGCCGGACTGCTCCTCAGCGACCGGGCTCGAGCCGCTATTTCGCCGCGGACGCGCGGGGGTCGAGGTTTTCCGCCAGGCACTGCCCTCGCATGGTTCGGTCGGCATCGGTTCCGCTAAACGAAGGGCCGGCAGGGTCCTCGGTCACCCGCAGGCCCATTCTCTCGAGGGCCTGAGCCTGTTGATGCATTGCCGCGGCACACTCCTCACGTGTCGGAAAGGCGCTCACCGAATCCCAGGGCGAATCGCCTCCCATCATCCACAGCACCCACTTACCGTCGGCGGACACCGGCGTCGCAAGGACGAGGATCGTGATCGTAGAGAGTATCAAGCGGCCCATCGAGGTCCTCCTGTCTCCAATCGTATCGGAGAGGAATTTTCACGCCGAGCCTGCTTCTCTCCGCCTCGTAACTGCCTGGAACGCTTATCCTCCGACCCTTTCCACCCCGCGGGCGCGGCTGGGCCGATCGCGACGTCCTCTCAGTCGATGATGGCGCACGTGTCGTCATCGACGAGAAAATTGCCGGGCCACAGGTCGTCGTGCTCCGGGTCGGAAATCGTCGCCGAACGGGCGTATCCTCGTCCCGTGCGGAGACGCGCGTTCGCCCTGTCGATTCTGCTGGGCCTGGCCGGTTGCGCCACCGGCCAGGCGCCCATTCAGCCCGCCTATACCCAGGACGATCTGCGCGCCCAGTGCGAGCGGCACCACGGCTGGTGGCGTCCGGGCGGCCGGCGCGAGGGGTTCTGCGAGTTCGACAGCCAGATGTGAAGGCGGTGCCTACTTGTAGGCGTCGGGCGAGATGCCGTACTCCTGGATCTTGCGGTAGAGCGTCTTGGGATCGATGCCGAGCACGGTGGCCGCCTTCGCGCGATGCCCGCCCACGTGGCGCAGCGTGGTGATGATGTGCTGCCGCTCCATCTCCTCGAGGCTCCCGCCTAGCGACTTGCTCGGGGCGCGATCGCCGCGGACGTCGTCGGGCAGGTCCGCGGGCTGGATCACGTCGCCCGGGGAGAGGATCAGCGCGCGCTGCACCGCGTGCTGCAGCTCGCGGACGTTGCCGGGCCAGTCGTATCGCTCGAGCGCCTCCATGGCGGGGTCGGACACGCGCTTGCGCCCGTAGCTCGCGTTCTGCTCGAGGAAGTGCTCCACCAGCCGGCGCACGTCCTCGCGGCGGTCGCGGAGCGGCGGCAGCGTGATCGTGATGGTGTTGATGCGGTAGAAGAGATCCTGGCGGAACCCGCCCGTCTTGATCGCCTCCGCGAGATCCCGATTGGTGGCCGCGACCAGGCGCATGTCCACGCTGCGCCGCCGGGTCCCCCCCACCCGAAAGAAGGCGTGCGACTCGAGCACGCGGAGCAGCTTCACCTGGCTCTCCGGCTCCATCTCGCCGATCTCGTCGAGGAACAGCGTACCGCCGTCGGCCAGCTCGATGAGGCCGGGCTTGGTCGCGATCGCTCCCGTGAACGCGCCCTTCTCGTGGCCGAACAGCTCGCTCTCCAGCACCTCCCGCGCGAGGGCCCCGCAGTGGATGGGCACGAAGGCCTGCTGGGCACGCGGCGACCGGTCGTGGATGGCCCGGGCCACCAGCTCCTTGCCGGTACCGCTCTCACCCAGCACCAGCACCGACGAATCGGTGGGCGCGACCCGGTCCACCAGGCGCAGCACCTCCTCCATCCGCGGGCTGCTGGTGATGATGCCCTGGTAGCCCGGCTCGTCGAGCTGGGCGCGCATCACCACGTTCTGGCGCATGAGGCGGGCCTTCTCGGCCGCCTTGCGGATCAGGATGTCGAGCTCCTCGATGCGCGCGGGCTTGGTCAGGTAGTCGTAGGCGCCGAGCTTCATCGCCTCGACCGCGGTGGACACCTCCTGAAAGCCGGTCATGACGATGACCTGCGGGGCCTCCGGGAAATCCTGCAGCTCGCGGAGGACCTCGATGCCCTCGACGTGGGGCATCTTCATGTCGAGCAGCAGCACGTCGGGCACCTCGTCCTTGAGGTGCTCGAGGGCGGCCCGGCCGTCGGCCACCCCGGAGACCGCGTGCCCCTTGCGAAGGAGCTCGCGCACCAGCAGCTCCCGCAGGTTCTTCTCGTCGTCGGCCACCAGCACCCGGATCGGCGCGGTCACGAGCGGGTCACCGGGAGGATGACGCGGAAGGTGGTGCCGGCGCCCACCCGGGAGTTCACCTCGAAGCGGCCGTCGTGGTCGGCCACGATACCCTGGGCGATCGCGAGGCCGAGCCCGGTGCCCTGCCCCGGCGGCTTGGTGGTGAAGAAGGGATCGAACACCCGCGGCAGGATGTGCTCCGGAATGCCCGATCCCTGGTCGGTGAACGCGATCTCGATCTCCTTCGCGTTGCGCCGGCGGCTCGTCACGGTCAGGGTGCCGCGGCCGTCCATCGCGTCCAGCGCATTGCTCGCGAGCCCGAGGAAGACCTGGCGGAGCTGGCCCTCGTTGGCCACCACGTCGGGCAGCTCGGCGTCGAGACGCCGCTCGAAGCGGCTCTGGGCGTAGCGGGACTGGTGGCCGATGAGCTCCAGCACCTTGTCCACCAGCACGTTCAGGTCGGTGGGGGCGCGGCGGCTGCCCGGGTCGCGTACGAAGTGGAGCAGGCTCCCGGTGATCTCCTTGCAGCGGTAGGCCTCCTCCTCGATCAGCCCGAGATAGCTCGGGAAATCCTTGAAGGCGTCGAGGTCGCGCAGGTGTGAGTCCTGCGACCGCTCCTTGAGGGCCTCCGCGCAGCCCGCGATGGTCGCGAGCGGGTTGTTCAGCTCGTGCGCCACTCCCGCGGCGAGCCGCCCCGCGGTGGTGAGCCGTTCGGTGAGCACCATCTGGCGCTCGAGCCGCTTCTGCAGCGTGATGTCCTCCACCAGGACCAGCAGGTGGGTGGCCTGCGGGGCCCGGAGCGGGGTCGCGGTGAGGCGGACGGTGAGGGTCTCGCCTCCCCCGGGCAGCTCCTCCTCCCGGTGGCACACCTCGCGCGCGGTCACCGCGCCCTGGAGGAACGCGTGCACCGCGGCCACTTTGGTGGGCGGCATCAGCTCCGCGAAGGGCCGGCGCCCCGCGGTGTCCACCGGCACCAGCGCCGCGCCCTCCCGGTTCGTGCTGATCACGCGCAGCTCCGCGTCGAGAACGAAGAGGCCGAGCGGCAGTGTCTCCAGCACCACCTCCACGAAGCGCTTCTGCTCGTCGAGCTCGTGGGTGCGGGCCTCCACCATGGTCTCCAGGCGCTCGGAATAGGTGCGGACCGAGCTGAACAGGCGGGCGTGCTCCAGCGCCATCGCCGCCTGGTCCGCGAATGCGGAGACGAGCGACTCCTCCTCGGCGCTGAAGTGGTGCACGTCGGTCCGGAGCACGGTGAGAGCGCCGATCGTCTGCTCGCCCACGATCAGGGGCGCCGCCAGCATCGAGCGGAGCGCCGCCTGCGGGTACCGCACCCGGGGATCGCGATTGAGGTCCGCGGTCTGCACGGGCCGCCGTTCCTTGACCGCCACCCCGGTGATGCCCTCGCCCACCCGCAGCCGGATCGCGTGCAGGGCCTCGGCGGGCAGGTCGAGGCTGGCGGTGGCGGTCAGCTCGCCGGTGGCCGCGTCCAGCGTGAACAGGCCGCACGACTGCACCTCCAGCACCTCGCGCGCCTGATGGAGGATGAGCCGCACCGTCTCGCTCACGTCGAGGCTCTGGTTGACCGCGTGCCCCGCGCGCAGCAGGGCCTGGGTCTCCCGGGCGCGCCGCTGGGTCTCCTCGAAGAGGCGCGCGTTCTGGATCGCGATTCCGGCCTGGTCCGCGAAGCTCTCCAGCACCGACTGCTGCCGGTCGCCGAAGGCGCGCACCTGGGAGGAGAAGGCGGAGATGACCCCGATGATCTGCCCGGCGACGCGGAGCGGCACGCTCAGCAACGAGCGGATCCCTTCCTTCTCGTCCAGGTCGCGCCGCGCCGAGCGCGGATCCTCGCGCAGATCGTCGGAGCGCACCGCCCGGCCCGTCGAGACCGCGAGGCCGATGAGCCCCTCCCCGACCCGCACCGAGAGGTTCCGCCACTCCGGGGTGCGGAAGCCGTGGGCCGCCGCGTGCTCGATCAGGGCCCGGTCGGGGCTCAGGAGGCCGATGCCGCAGCCGGTGCTGCCCATGAGCGAGGTGACGGAGCGACTGATCGTCTCCAGCAGCGAGGGAAGGTCGAGCCGGGTGGTGATGAGCTGGCTGGTGCGATTCAGCGCGGCCAGCTCCTCGGCCCGGCGCGCGCTCTCCGCGTGCAGGCGCGCGTGCTCCACCGCGGAGGCGAGTGGGCGCGCGATCTCCAGCAGGATCTCCACGTCGGTGTCGCTGAACGCGTTGGCCTCGCGGTGGGTGACGTTCAGCGTGCCGATCACCTCGCCCTGCGAGAGCAGCGGGGCCAGCACCGCCGACCGGAAGCCGCGGCGCGCCAGCAGCTCGCGGCTCACCGCCGGGAGGGACGGATCGATGGTCGCGTCGTCGATGCGGCGCGGGGCCCGATGGCTCGCCACCCACGCGGTCAGCGTCCCCGCGGTCGGCATGCGGAAATCGAAGACCTCGGGCAGCGCGGTGTGGGCGGCCACGTCGAGCACCCGGAAATCCCCGCGCTCGCGATCGAGCAGCGTCACCCCGAGGGCGTCGAAGCGGACCAGGCGGGCGAGCGCCTCCGCGGTCTTCTCGTAGACGCGCTCGATCGGCAGGATCGTCGCGCTCAGCGCCAGCACCTGGTTGATGACCTCCAGCCGGACGGTGCGCTGGCGCAGGCGCCACACGTGCTCGAGAGCGTGCCCGAACTCGCGCGGAAAGCTCGCCGGGATCGTGTCGCGGCTCAGCCCACGCGCCCCGCCCGGCCCCAGCAGCACGAGACCGCCGACGGGGCGCGCGGGATCGCCGAGCGCCGCGCTCAGCACCGCGGTGTCGCGCGGCCGGAGCCCCGGGGGCGCCTCGCCGAGCTTCTCGACCCGCACGCCCCGCGGCGGCTGTTCGAGCCGCGCCTGGATCCACTTCTCGAGGGTCGAGCCGCGGCGGGCGCCCACGATTACGTCCATCGGGGCGCCGTCGCCGGGACGAAAGCGCAGGCCGCCCGCGCGCGCGCCGGCCAGCGCCACCAGCTGCTTGAGCGTGAGCGCGAAGCCCGCCTCGGAGGAGGCCGCGCGGCCGAGGGTGGCCAGCAGGTCGGGGAACAGGCGCCCGATCTTCATGGCGGGGGCCTCAGAGCGGGGGGCCCGCGGAGAAGCCGACCGCCCGCTCGCACCAGGCGGCGGCGGCCAGGAGCCGCGCCTCGCTCCACGGGGCGGCCACCAGCTGGACGGCGAGCGGCAGCCCGCCCTCCACCCCGGTCGGCAGCGTGATGGCGGGCATGCCGAGGAAGCTCCACGGCGAGCAGAACGACGGATCGCCCGTCGAGCCGAGTCCGCGGGGCGCCGGGGCACCGATGGTCGGCAGCAGCAGGGCGTCGTAGCGCCCCGCGATCGGCCCCACCAGCTCGCGCAGCTGCCGTCGCGCGGTTTGCGCCGCGAGGTATGCGGGCGCGGAGATCGCGTGGCCCAGCTCGATCAGCTCCTTGATCTTCGGCGGGTACTCGGCCGCGTGCGCAGGAAAAAGCGGGGCGTGCGCGGCCGCCGCCTCCGCGCGCAACACGGTGGCGCCCACGTCGTAGACCGACGCGAACGCGGCGGGCAACGCCACCTCGTCGAGCCGCGCCCCGGCGGCCGCGAGGCCCCGCGTGACCGCCTCGAGGTGCTTGCCCATCTCGGGAGTCGCGCGGCCGAGGAACGACGCGAGCACACCCAGGCGCGGCGCGGCCGGGTCGGTCGCCGCGCCGACGTAGTCGTCGGGCGCCGGATCACCGGCGGCCAGCACCGCGAGCGCGAGCGCGCAGTCCTCCACCACCCGCGCGAAGACCCCCACGTGATCCAGGCTGCCCGCCAGCTCGAGCACGCCCGCCGCGCTGATCCGCCCGTGGGTGGGCTTGAGCCCGACGACCCCGCAGAAGGCGGCCGGCCGCAGGACCGAGCCCACCGTCTGCGATCCGAGCGCCAGCGGCACCATGCGCGCGGCCACCGCGGCGGCGGGCCCGCTGGAGGAACCGCCGGGGGTGTGCTCGGGATTCCACGGGTTGCGCGTGACCGAGGGATCGAGATAGGCGAAGGGCGTGGTGGCGAGCTTCCCCATCGGCACCGCCCCCGCGCCGCGCAGCGCCGCGACCGACGGGGCATCCACCGCCGGGTTCCGGGTGGCCCAGGGGGGCGCGCCCGCGGTGGTGGGCACGCCGGCCGCGTCGAAGATGTCCTTGAGCGCGATCGGCACCCCGTGGAGCGCGCCCATGAAGCGCCCCTCGCGGGCCTCGATGTCGCGCTGCACCGCCACGCGCGCCGCCGCGTCGCGGTCGAGGCGCACCCACGCACCGACCGCGGGCTCGACCGCGTCCGCACGCTTCAGGCAGGCCGCGAGCAGATTGGAGGGCGACAGCGTGCCGGCGCGGATGCGCCGGGCGGCCTCGGCGGCTCCCAGCTCGAACAGGGCGGCCATGGCTCAGTGCAGCGCGTCCAGGACTTCGGCCACGACCTCGAAGCGGCCGAAGGACGGCATCAGGTAGACGCCGGAGTGGCGGCGGGCCCGCGCATCGCGGAGGAGTCCCTGGGCCATCTCGATGCCCGCGCGAAGGCCGCGCTCGCCCGCCTCCTTCATGCGCGCCCGCACCGCGTCGGGCACCGTGATGCCCGGCACCTCGTTGTGCAGGAACTCGGCGTGGCGGAACGAGTGCAGCGGCAGGATGCCGACGAGCACCGGCACCGGGATGCGTCCCGCGCGCGCGAGGAACCGCTCGAGCACCTCGAGGTCGTAGACCGGCTGCGTCTGGAGCCACGAGGCGCCCGCCTCGATCTTGCGGTGCATCCGCTCGATCTCGCGATCGGGATCCTCGGCGGCGGGATTGAGAGCGGCGCCGATGCAGAACCCGGTGGGATCGCCGATCGAGCTGCCGGTGGCGTCGAGCCCCTCGTTCATCCGGCGCAGGATCCCGATGAGGCCGACGCCGTCCACGTCGAAGACGGCCGTGGCGTTCGCGTAATCGCCCGTGCGCGGCGGGTCGCCGGTCA
>DATFUK010000239.1:0-2249 GCA_035260865.1 Candidatus Methylomirabilota bacterium
GCGCTCGCGTTCACCACCGCGGCCAGCCTCCAGTACCGCGCCCAGTTCAAGCGCGACGGCGGGAGCGTGCGCGATCTGCTGAGCCAGCGCGACGCCGCCTTCGGCGACTACCGCGAGCGCGACAAGCCGGGCTAGACGCCCGCCTGGGACGCGGCGGGAGGCCCGGCAGTTTACGACCCCACGAACCCGATATAGGCGCCGGCCGCGTGCTGCGGCGGCACCAGCAGGGCGCGCTCGCCGGTGTTGCGCACCCCCTCGACCACGTCGGGGACCCGGTGATCGGCCAGCGCGCGCGCGGCCGCCGCGAGATCGCGCGTCCGGTGCAGCACCTGGAACGGCCCGGGGCCGCGCCGGGCCAGCGCCTCCGCGGCGGGGCCCGGCTCCATGGGCTGGGCCACCGTGAGCCCGGTCGGACCGAGGTCGAACACCGCCATGTCCGCCTTGATCACCGCGCCCCGGTGGATCGCGGGCACCGGCCGCCCGAGCACGCGGGCGTACGCGCGGGCCGACGCGGCCACGTCGGACACCGCCACGTACACGCGCTCGACCCGCGTCACGCCGTTCGGATGGCTGGGCAGGCGTCGCGCGTGCGCCTTCCGCTCCGCGAGCGAGGTCAGGTGCTGGATGAAGAAGATCGGCAGGGCGGCCCGCGGGCCAAGAAACGCGGCGCGCCACCGCAGCTCCTGGCCCTCCAGGCTGCGCCGGCCGCCGTCGCGGATCTCGCCCACGTCCACCCCGCGCGCGCACATCGCGGCCACGTCGGTGGCCAGGTCGTCGCTCTGCAGCGCCACGATCCGGAAGCCGCCGCCCTCGTCCAGGTAGGCGGCGAGGCTCGCGTCCGGGCTGCCCGGCACCACCGCGCTCCGATCGCGGATGCTCAGGATCTCGAGGTAGTCCTCGTCGTGGAAGGCGATCGCGTTGTGGGTCGGCCGGCCGGTATGCGAGCCGCCGGGGTAGACGGTGAACCCGAGGCGCGTGTAGGTCTCGATTCCCTTGGCCAGGTCCGGGACGCAGATCATCGCGTGGTCGATGCGGGTCAGCACGCGGCAGCGCCCCCTAGCACGCCTTGCAGGGCGGGTAGTCGCGGTTGTACACGGGCAGCTTCAGGTACTCCTCGGGCTTGTAATTCCAGAACTGCGAGACTCCCGGGAAGGTGTGGATCACCGTGTTCTGCAGCTCCCCGCCCTTGCGCTCGACCTTGCGGACGTAGATGTTCTGCACCGGATTGCCCCACTGGTCGAGCTTCACCGGCCCGCGCGGCGCGTCGGGGAGCTCGACCTTGCGGAACGCGGCCATGAACTTCTCGCGGTCCTCCACGTTGCCGCCGACCAGCTTCGCGGCCTCGCTGATCCAGCGCGCGCTCGTGTAGCACGTCTCCGAGAAGTAGGACGGCACCTTGCCGTACTTCTTGCGGTAGTCCGCCACGAACTTGCGGTTGGCCGGGGTGTCCAGCGCCGCGCTGTACATGAGCGGGGTGACGTAGCCGAGGGCCTCGTCGCCGAAGCTCGGCAGGATGGACTCGTCCACGATCACCGCGCCCCCGATCACCGGGAGCCGCCCGAGCAGGCCCGCGTCCCGGTACTGGCCCGGGAAGCGGAGTGCGGAGGCCGCGACCACGATGATGAAGGCCGCGTCGGCGTCGCGCTTGAGCTGGGTGATGTAGGGCGCGAGGTCGCTCGCCCCGAGCGGGGCCCACAGCTTCTGGACGATCTGGCCCCCGGCCTCCTCGAAGCTCCGCTGGAACCCGCCGACCACTTCGTAGCCGAACGCGTAGTCGGTCCCGAACACCGCGACCTTCTTGTAGCCCAGGGTCTTCGCCACGTATTCGCCGAACGGGTGCGACGGCTGGCTGCCGGTCCACCCGAGACGCACCACCCACTTCGACGGCTTCCGCTGGGTGAGATCGTCCGCCGCGATCACCGGGAAGATGGTCGGCATCTTGAACTCCTCCGCCTTCGGGGCGAGGGCGTACCCGATGTGGGCGAACACCTCGCCGACCACCATGTCCACCCGATCACTCTCCACGAGCTTGCGGAACTTGGTGATGGCGGTACCCGGGTTGCCCGCGGTGTCCTCGATGATCAGCTCGACCTTGCGGCCCGCGATCTGCTGCCCGGCCTCCTCCAGGTACATCTCGAAGCCATTCACGGTGTCGCGCCCGATCTGGGCGGCGCCTCCGGTGAGCGGGGCCAGGAAGCCGATCTTGATCGGCTTCGGCGCCTGGGCGGCGGCGGGCGGCGAGAGCGTGA
>DATFUK010000240.1:0-5323 GCA_035260865.1 Candidatus Methylomirabilota bacterium
CGCCCCGCCTGTCGTTCAAGGTCAACGCAAACGTCGCCAGCGACGACCTCATCTTCCGCGACTACGGCAACCGGCTGGTGGACCGCGCCAACCAGCGGGCCGAGACCAACGTGTTCGTCACGCAGAACTGGGACGCGTGGAGCCTGGTCGGCAACATGAAGTGGTACCAGGACCTCACCACCGCGCGGCCGATCGAGCTGCAGCGGATGCCCGAGATCAAGCTGGTGGGCATCCGGCAGCCGGTGCCCGGGGTGCCCGGGCTGCTCTACGAGACCACCGCGAGCTTCGTGAACTTCATCCGGGACGTGGGGCCCGACGGGGTCCGGGCCGATTTCCACCCGCGGCTCCTGATGCCGCTCCCGGTCGCGGGGATCTTCACGGTGACGCCGTTCGCGGGGGGCCGGCTGACCTACTACGACCAGCGGGTGGTGGGCGAGCGGATCGCCCACTCGGGCGGCCTCCTGGTGGAGGAATCGGTGTCCGATTCGCGCGTGCGCCGTCAGGTGGAGTGGGGGGTGGAGGCGGAGAGCCGCGTCTCGCGCGTCTACACCAGCGACGGCGGCGGCGGGGTGGCCGCGTACCAGCACGTGATCGAGCCCCGGGTGAAGATCATCCAGATCCGCGGCGTCGACCAGAAGGACTTTCCCGAGTACGACCCGGGGGCGAGCACCGCCAACGGCATCGATCCAGGCTACGAGCGGCGCGTCGGCATCGATCGGCTCGGCAAGGCCAACGAGGTCACCTACTACCTCACCAACTCGCTGAACGCCAAGACGGTGTCGGGGCCCGACCAGCAGCCGGTGCGCTGGGAGATGGTGCGCTTCACCTTGAGCCAGACGTTCAAGATGGATCCGGTCGCCCAGCCCTTGAAGGACCTCTACGGCGATCTCACGATCAGCCCCAACCAAAGGATCGGCTTCCACGCGGATGCCCGGTACAATGTCTACGACCTGGGCCTGCGGGAGGCCAACGCGGACATCCGCCTCACGTATCCGCGCTTCGTGATGGCGGTGGGACCGCGCTTCAACGAGCAGGGCAATAGCCGGTACGCGAAAGCGGAAGCGCTGGTGAAGGTGCTCAGCAACGTGGATGTCCGCGGGTCCACCGCCTGGGACGTCCTGAGGGGGCGGTCCATCGAGAACCGGGTGGGTATCGACTGGCGCTTCAGCTGCTGGTCCGTCATGGCCGAGTACGTGAACCGCCACGGCGACGAGAGCGAGTTCCGGATCTCGGTCAACCTCCTGGGCCTGGGCCAGCTCGGCACCTCGACGCGCCCGGGTTTCTGATGATTCCCCAGATCGACCTCAAGCGGCAGCACGAGGCCTTGCGCGCCGAGCTGATGGAGGCGGCCGCGCGCGTGCTCGACTCCTGCCGGTTCGTCCTGGGGCCCGAGGGACAGGGGCTCGAGCGCGAGCTGGCCGAGGTCTCCGGGACGCGTCACGGGGTGGGGACGGGCTCCGGCACCGACGCCCTGCTCCTCGCGCTCAAGGCGGTCGGGGTCCGGCCGGGTGACGAGGTGATCACCTCCGCGTTCTCCTTCGTGGCTTCCGCCACCACCATCGTGATGGCCGGCGCCATCCCGGTCTACGTGGACGTCGAGCCCGACACGTTCAACCTGGATCCGGTCCAGGTGGAGCGGGCGATCACGCCGCGGACGCGCGCGATCCTCCCGGTCTACCTCTACGGGCAGGTGGCCGCGATGGACGCCCTCGGCGATCTGGCGCGCGCGCGCGGCCTCGTGATCGTGGCCGACGGGGCGCAGGCGGTGGGCGCGTCCTACGCGGGCCGCCCGATGGCCGCGTGGGCCGACGCCACCACGCTGTCGTTCTACCCGACCAAGAACCTGGGCGGCTGCGGCGACGGTGGCATGGTGCTGACCTCGCGCGACGACCTGGCCGAGCGCGTGCGGCTGCTTCGCGACCACGGCGCGCCGCGCCGGTACACGCACGTCGAGCTGGGCGGCTGCAGCCGGCTCGACGAGCTGCAGGCCGCGCTGCTCCGGGTGAAGCTCACGCGCCTGGCCGGGTGGAACGAGCGCCGGCGCGCGATCGCCCGGCACTACCACACCGCCCTCGCCGGGCTGCCGCTCGCCCTCCCGGTGGAGCGGGCGCCCGCGCGACACATCTACCACCAGTACACGGTGCGCTCGGCCAAGCGGGAGGCGCTGGCGGCGGCCCTGGCCGGGCTCGGAGTCGGCACCTCCATCCACTACCCGAGCACGATCCCCGCGCAGCCGCTCTTCTCGCAGCCGAACGCGGACCGCGACTTCCCGGTGTCCACCCTGGCCGCCGCGGAGGTGCTGTGCCTGCCGTGCTTCCCCGAGCTCCTGGATCCGGAGGTGGACCAGGTGGTGGACGCGATCAAGCGGGCGCTCGCCCAGGTGATGTGAGGTGACGCTGCTCGGCGCGCTCGGGTCCCGGCTCGAGGAGCGCCTGAAGAGCCGCTCCGCCACCGTCGGCGTGGTGGGGCTGGGCTACGTCGGGCTGCCGCTCGCGGTGGCCTTTGCCCGCGCCGGGTTCCGGGTGATCGGGGTGGACGCCGATCCTTCGCGCACCACCCTCCTCGCGGGCGGCGTGAGCCCGGTGGAGGACGTACCCGCCGCGGAGCTGGTCCCGCTGGTGCAGAGCGGGCGTCTCGCGATCCACTCCTCGTCGGAGGCGCTGGGCGAGGCCGACGCCATCGTGATCTGCGTGCCCACGCCGCTCGGGAAATCCAAGGAGCCCGACATCTCCTTCATCGTGGCGGCGGCCGACGGGGTGGCGCGGGTGCTGCGGCCCGGCACGCTCGTGGTGCTGGAGTCCACCACCTATCCGGGCACCACCGACGAGGTGCTGCTCCCGCGCATGAGCCGCGGCGGGCTCCGGGTGGGCGAGGAGTTCTTCCTGGGGTTCTCACCCGAGCGCATCGACCCGGGCAACCAGATCTGGGGGCTCGCCCGCATCCCCAAGGTGGTGGGCGGGGTCACCCCGGCGTGCCGCCATCTGATCGTGACGCTCTACGGCCAGATCATCGACCGGGTCGTTCCGGTCTCCACCACCCAGGTCGCGGAGATGGTGAAGCTCTTCGAGAACACCTTCCGCAGCGTCAACATCGCGCTCGTCAACGAGCTGGCCATCATGTGCCGCCGGCTCGGCATGTCGGCCTGGGAGGTCATCGGCGCCGCCGCCACCAAGCCGTTCGGGTTCATGCCGTTCTTCCCCGGGCCGGGGATCGGCGGGCACTGCCTGCCGAGCGATCCGCACTATCTCTCCTGGCGGACGCGGCTCGCCGGCTACGAGGCCAAGTTCATCGCGTTCGCCGACGAGATCAACGGCGGCATGCCGCGCTACGTGGTCCAGCTCGCCGCCGACGCGCTCAACGAGCGGACGAAGGCGGTGAAGGGCTCGCGCATCCTGGCCCTCGGGGTGGCCTACAAGGCGGGCGTCGGGGACATCCGCGATTCCCCCGCGCTCGAGATCATCGAGGACTTGCTGGCCCGCGGCGCGCAGCTCGAGTACGCGGATCCGCGGGTGCCGCAGATCCAGGTGGGCGGCCAGCTCCTCAAGAGCGTGGTCTGGGCGCAGGCCGATCTGTCCGCCTACGACCTGGTGGTCCTGCTCACCGCGCACCCCGAGTTCGAGCCGGCGCGGCTGGTCCGGGAGGCCGGGCTCGTGCTGGACACCCGCAACGCCACCGGCGCGCTGGGAGACTTCCGTCACGTCATCAAGATCTGAGGCCTCGTGAGCCTCCTGGTCGCCGCGCTCGTCTCGCTCCGCCCGCGGCAGTGGGTGAAGAACTTCTTCGTCTTCGCCGGCCTCATCTTCTCGCAGAATCTGTTCACCCCGCTCTTCTGGCCCGCGCTGGCCGCGTTCCTGATCTTCTGCGCGCTCTCCGGGGCGATCTACGTCTTCAACGACGTGGCCGACGTGGAGAAGGACCGGCTGCATCCCGCCAAGCGCTGCCGACCCATCGCGCGGGGCCGCCTTCCGGTACCCGTCGCGCTGGCGCTGGGCGTGACGCTGCTGGCGGGCAGCCTCGTGGCCGCCTTCTCGCTCTCGGTGGGCTTCGGGCTCGCGGCCGCCGCCTACGCGGCGCTCCTGACCGCCTACTCGGTGTGGCTCAAGCACCTGGTGATCCTCGACGTGCTCACGGTGGCCGCGGGCTTCGTGCTCCGCGCGGTGGCGGGGGCCGAGGCCATCGCGGTCGAGATCTCGGGCTGGCTCGTGATCTGCACGATCCTGGTTGCGCTCTTCCTCGCCCTCGGCAAGCGCCGGCACGAGTACCGGACGCTCAGGGGGGACGCGGCCGCGCATCGGCCCATCCTGGCCGAGTACAGCGAGAGCTTCCTCGACCAGATGGTGGCGGTGGTCACCGCGTCCACCGTGACCGCCTACGCGCTCTACACCATGTCCCCGGAGACGGTGGCCAAGTTCAACACGCGGCTCCTGCCGGTGACGCTGCCCTTCGTGCTCTACGGCGTCTTCCGCTACCTCTACCTGCTCTACCGCCGGGACATGGGCGGGAACCCCTCCGATCTCCTGCTCAACGACCGCGCGCTCCTCATCAATACCGGGCTCTGGATGCTGGCCCTGCTCGTCATCATCTACGGACCGGTCTGGGGGCCCGCGTGGCTCGTGCGCTGGGCGCCGTGAGCGACCTGCCCCTGGAGGAGCTCGCGGGCTGGGGGCGCCATCCGATGGGCCGCGCCCGGGTGGATCGCTCCGGGGACCTGGAGCTGCCGCCCGGCGGCGAGCCGGTGATCGCGCGCGGCCTGGGCCGGGCCTACGGCGACGCGGCCATGCCGGCGGCGTCGGGCGGGCTCGTGATGGAGTGCGCGCGGGCCGATCGCATCCTGGCCTTCGAGGGCGATACGGGGCGGCTCACCTGCGAGGCGGGGCTGAGCCTCGCCGAGGTCCTGCGCGTGTTCGTCCCGCGTGGCTGGTTCCCGCCGGTCACGCCCGGCACCAAGTTCGTCACGGTCGGTGCCTGCGTGGCCTGCGACGTCCACGGCAAGAACCATCACCGCGACGGCTCGTTCGGAAGCTTCGTCGACCGTGTCACGCTCTGCACCGCGGACGGGCGCCTCGTCGAGTGCGGGCCCGACCGGGAGCGCGAGCTGTTCCTGGCCACGCTCGGTGGCATGGGGCTCACCGGCCTCATCGTGGACGTCACCCTGCGGCTGCGACGGGTGGAGAGCCCGTGGATCGTGCTGGAGACTCAGGGGATGGCGAGCCTCGACGCGATGCTGGAGGGCCTGCGGCTGAGCGCGACCCACTGGCCCTACACGGTGGGCTGGATCGACTGCCTCGCCCGGGGCGCGGATCTCGGACGCGGCATCCTCATG
>DATFUK010000241.1:0-12870 GCA_035260865.1 Candidatus Methylomirabilota bacterium
CGCGCGGTCGGCCACCGCGCCGGTCGGTCACATGGGCACCCAGCTCCTCGAGGGCCTGAGCTTCGTCCGCCACAACTTCGTGTTCGCGGCGCTGATCTGTCTGGCCCTCTTCAACGCGGTCTTCGGCCTGTCCTACGTGACGCTGCTGCCGATCTACGCGGACGTGTACTTCCAGGCCGGCTCCGCCGGCTTCGGCCTGCTCAACGCCGCGCACGGCACCGGGGCGCTCGTGGGCACCCTCATCGTGGCCACGATGGCGACGCGCATCCGTCACCGCGGCCTCGTCATCCTGACCGGCGCGGCGGGCATGGGCCTGGGGCTCGCGATCTTCTCGCAGTCGCCCGGCCTCGGTCTCGCGATGCCGATGCTGGCCGCGGTCGGCTTCAGCAACACGTTCTATCTCACCCAGGTGAGCACGCATCTCCAGCAGGCGGTGCCCGATCACCTGCGCGGCCGTGTGATGAGCCTCTACGCGCTCTGCTGGAACCTGCTGCCGCTCGGCGGCCTGCTGGGCGGCGTGCTCGCGGCGGCGGTGGACGCCCGCTTCGCGGTGCTGGTGGGCGGAGCGATGGTCGCGGCCAACGCGCTCGTCCTGCTCGCGTCGCGGCGGCTCCGGCTGCTATAATCGCGGACGCGCGCATGCCCTCGTTCCCCACCCGCTCGAACCAAGGAGACCAATCATGGCCGACGTGCTCACGGTGATCGCGAAGATCCGGGCGGTGCAGGGCAAGGGCGACGCGCTGGCCGCGCTCCTCAAGGAGCAGGTGGCCGTCGTGACGAAGGCGGAGCCGGGCCTGTTGATCTACCGCCCGCATCGCTCCAGCAAGGACCCCGACCTCTTCATCTTCTACGAGCAGTACAAGGACGACGCCGCCTTCGAGCTGCACCGCAAGGCGCCGTACCTGGCCGCCTACCGGGAGCGCCGCGAGAAGGAAGGCCTGACCCAGGGGCCGGCCGAGGTCGAGATCTACCGCTCGCTGACCGACTAGCCCGCGCGCTCGGCGGCGAGCTCCTTGCGGAGCACGTCGGCGAGCCGGACGTACTGCTCGCGTTGGTTGTAGAGCTGGGCGGAGATGCGCACCAGGCGCCGCGGCGGGGCGGGCCAGCGGAAGATCGGTACCTCGATGCCGTGGCCGTCGAACAGCCGCGCCTTGAGCGGGTCGGGCACGCGCCACCCCGTCTCGGTCGCCACCCCGTCCGGCAGGATCACGCTCGCGAGCGTGCCGAGCATCTCGTCCGGGCAGGCCGGCGCCGTGCCGACCGCGGCGCACAGCAGCCGCCGCGCCTCGAGCGCGAGCGCCCGGTTGCGCGCCATCAGGGCGGGCCACCCGCCCGGCACCAGCCCGCCCAGGTACTCGATCGCCCTCGGCACGGTCAGCCACGCGGTCGGGTCCTGCGTGCCGGTCCAGTCGAACTCGAGGCGGAAGCGGGTCCGGCCGGGCCGCTCCCCGACCGCGCCGTGGCTGATCGTGAGCGGGTGAATGCTCGGCTGGCAATCCCGGCGCACCCACAGGAAGGCCGATCCCTTCGGGGTGCAGAGCCACTTGTGGCAGTTGGCGCTGTAGTAGGCGGCCCCGAGGCTCGTCAGGTCGAGCGGGATCATCCCGGGCACGTGCGCGCCGTCCACCAGGGACTCCACCCCGCGCCCGCGCAGCTCCGCGACCAAGCGCGACATGGGCAGGATCAGCCCGGTGGGGCTCGTGATGTGATCCAGCAGGGCCAGGCGCGTGCGCGCCGTCGCCTTCCCCAGCACCGCGGCCACGATCGCCTCCGGGGACGTGACCGGGAACGGCAGCGTGGCCACCACCACGCGGGCGCCGCTCCGCCGGGCGACGTAGTCGAGCGTGTTCTTGCAGGCCGCGTAGGCGTGATCGGTGGTGAGCAGCTCGTCGCCCGCCGCGAACTCGAGCGAGCGCAGCACCGCGTTGACCCCGCTGGTGGCGTTGCCGATGAACGCGAGGTCGTCCGGATCGGCGCCGACGAACGCGCCGAGCGCGGCGCGCGCGACGTCGAGGCGCCCTTCCAGGTCGCGGCCGAGGAATCGCACCGGTCCGGCCTCGAGCTCCGCGCGGAGCGCGCTCTGGTACGCGAGGATCTCGCTCGGGCAGGCGCCGTAGGAGCCATGGTTCAGGAACGCCACGGTGGGATCGAGCGGCCACAGGGCCGCCCACTCACGCTCGTCGATCGGCATGCTCAGAACCCCGGAGGCGGCCGGAAACCGCCGATCACGTCGGCGAGCCGGCCCGCCAGGTCGATGGGTGTCGCGTCCTCGAGATACGGGCCCACGATCTGGATGCCCACCGGCAGCCCGCCGCGCGTGAGGCCGACCGGCGCGGTCGTCGCGGGCAGGCCGGCCACCGACGCGAAGGAGATCCAGAAGCAGAGATCGGGATAGGGTCGCTCGCCGCGCGGGGTGGCGAGCACGCGCATGAGCGGCGTCCCGACCTGGTCGTGGGGGAACGCGGGCACCAGCGCGGTCGGCAGCAGGAAGGCGTCGTGGGTGCGGAAGTAGGCCTGCCAGACCCCGCGCGCGGCGCGGCGCCGGATATCCACCGTCCGCATGTGCGCGTCGGACGCGGTGATCGCGCGGGCGTACCGGGCGAGGTAGGAGGTGTCCGGGCTGGCCGCGAGCTGACGGAGGCCGGGCAGCTGATCCTCGCGCGCCGGCTGGGTGTATCGCGCGATGAGCAGCGCGTAGTAGGCGTCGAACTGCTCGTCCGCGTTCACGCCCGCCGGCCAACCCTCGGTGAGCTGCGCCCCGGCCTTTCGCAGCGCCTCGATCGTGGCCGCGAGCGCGTCGCCCACCTCCGGGGAGACCGGGGCCCCCGGATGATCGAGCACGTACCCGATCCGGTAGTCGGCCAGCCGGAGGCCGCGGGCGGGCGGCAGCGACCACCGCCAGGCTCGCGCCTCGTCGCCGTCGGGCCCGCCCAGCACCTCGAGGGCGGCGCGCAGATCGGCGGCGGAGCGCGCGAGCGGCCCGGCCACCGGCAGCGTCGAGGGCGGCGACGCCGGGGTTCCCGGCGGCGGCGGGATGTGGCCGCGCATCGGGACCACGTCGAGCGAGGGCTTGTGGCCGTAGACCCCGCAGAAGTGCGCGGGGATGCGGATCGACCCGGCGAGGTCGCTGCCCGGCTCGAGATACGTGAGCCCCGCCGCGAGCGCGGCGGCGCCCCCGCCCGTCGAGCCCCCGGGCGTGCGCGTGACGTCCCAGGGGTTGTTGGTCTGGCCGTAGACCGGGTTGTAGCTCTGCCAGTCGGCCGCGAACGTCGGGACGTTCGTCTTGCCCAGGATGATCATGCCCGCGCCCCGGAGCCGCGCCGCCACCACCGAGTCGCGCGCGGGCACGTGGGTCCGCAGCGTGGGCGAGCCGGAGGTGGTCGTGACCCCCGCCACCTCGAAGCTGTCCTTGATGGTGCACGGCACGCCGTGGAACGGGCCCCACCAGTCGCGCCGCGCTCGCGCCTCGTCGGCGGCCCGCGCCCGCTCCACCGCGTCGCCCGCGAGGGCAACGATGGCGTTGAGCTTGCCATTGTGCTGCTGGATCCGGTCCAGCATGCGGGTCGTCAGCTCGACCGCCGAGACCTGCCCGCTCCGGATCGCGCGCGCCGCCTCGAGCGCGGAGGCGAAGTCGAGATCGCTGGCGGCGGCGCGCGCCGCGCCCCGTGGCGCCAGCGCGGCGCCCGCGGCCGCGAGGCCGCCCGCGAGAAATGACCGGCGCGTGATGTCGTTCGCTTTCATCGCGTCTCTCCTCTCACGGCGCCTCGTCTCCCGGGGTGGGCATCGTCCGTGCGGTGGACGGACGGGCCGGAAACCGCGCGAGCGCCGCCTCGTCCAGCTCGATGCCGAGGCCGGGCCGCGCGGGCACCGCAACGTAGCCGTTCTTCACCTCGAACGGAGGGCGGGCGATCTCGCGGCCGCGGGCCTCGAAGTTCACGAAGTACTCGGTGATCAGGAAGTTGGGGATGGCGGCGGAGACGTGCAGGGTGGCGGCCAGGCCCACCGTGGTGCTGTTGTAGTTGTGGGGCGAGACCGCGACCAGGGAGGGCTCGGCCATCTGGGCGATCGCCCGCAGCTCCAGGATGCCGCCGCAGTTGCACACGTCGGGATTCACGATGTCGGCCGCGCGCAGCTCGAAGGCGCGCCGGAATTCGGCCCGAGTGTAGAGCTCCTCCCCGGTGACGATGGGGATCGCGATCTGCCGCCGGCACTCCGCGAGCGCCTCGAGGTTCGTGGAGGACACCGGCTCCTCGTACCAGAACGGCCGGAAGCGCTCCATCTCCCGCGCGATCCGCACCGCGTGCATCGGGGCGAGGCGCCGGTGCACCTCGATCAGCAGGTCGACCTCGGGTCCCACCGCCTCGCGGACCGCGGCCACGTTGGCCACCGCCTGCTCCTCGGCCGCGCGCGTGATGTGGGTGCGCCACGGGCCAGGGAACGGATCGAACTTCAGGGCGTCGAAGCCGCGGGCCACCGTGTCGCGCGCCCGCGCCGCGTACTCCCCCGGGGTCTTCGCGCCGCCGTACCAGCCGTTGGCGTAGACTCGCACGCGGTCGCGACACGGGCCGCCGAGCAGCTCGTGCACCGGGACCCCGTGCCGCTTGCCCGCGATGTCCCAGAGCGCCTGCTCGAGCCCGCTCACCGCGCTCCAGAAGTCCATCGCGCCGCGCTTGGCCGCGAAATCGTGGTAGGCCCAGTGCACGAAATGGGTGATGTGGCTCGCGTCGCGGCCGACGAGATAGCGACCGATCGCCTCCACGAGCGCCACGATGCTGGTGTCGCGGTCCGCCTGGGTGTAGCACTCGCCCCAGCCGTGCGGGCCGCCGTCGGTCTCGACCTTGACGAAGCACAGGTTCTTGCCGCCGCCGAGATCGACGAGAAACGGGGTGACGCGGCTCACGCGCATGACGATTGGTCGCTCCGGCCGCGATCGTATCAGAATCGAGCGGAACCGAGCGAGCGTGATACGATTCACCCGGTCCTCGACCGCTCATGCACGCCCTGACAGAGACGTCACGGCGCGGCTCGGTCCGCGTCAAGCTGATGGCTACGCTGTTCGTGGCCCAGGTCTGCGGCAGCACCGGCCACGCGATCGGCATGGCGGTCGGCAGCATCATGGCGGCCAGCATCACCGGTACCAATACCTGGTCGGGCCTGCCGATCGCGGTGGGCGCGCTCGGCACCGCGCTGGCGAGCTGGCCGCTGGCCCGCCTGATGGCGCGCTCGGGCCGCCGCCCGGGACTGGCGCTCGGCTACGCGCTCGCGATGATCGGCGCGGTGCTCGGCGTCTGGGGCGTGGCCGGCCGCAGCTTCACGCTGATGCTGATCGGCATGGCGCTGTTCGGTATCGCGAGCACCTCCAACCTGCTCGCCCGCTACGCGGCCGCCGACGTGAGCCTCCCCGCCCGGCGCGGCCGCGCGATGGGTCTGATCGTCTGGGGCTCCACGGTGGGCTCGATGATCGGCCCCAACCTGATGGCCCCCGCGCTCTCCATCGGCGCGCTGCTCGGGGTCCCGGCGACCGCGAGCGCGTTCCTGATCAGCGTGGCCAGCTACACCATCGCCGCGCTCCTGACCTTCTGCTTCCTGCGCCCGGATCCGCTCGCCATCGCCCGCCAGGAGCAGGAGGCCGCGGATGCAGGTCGGCCCGCCGGCGGCGCGCGCACGCTCGGCGCGATCCTCGCGGACGTGCGGGTGCAGGTGGCGCTCGCCACCCTGTCGGTCAGCCAGTTCGTGATGATCAGCACCACCGCCATCTCGCCGCTCTACCTCCACGACCAGGGCCACGCGGTCGGCATCATCGGGGTTGCGGTCTCCCTCCACCTGGCCGGCATGTACGTGGCCTCGCCGCTGTCCGGCTGGCTCGCCGACCGGCTCGGCCGGCTGCCGGTGATCGCGGCGGGCGCGCTCCTGCTGATCTTCGCGGTGGGCCTGGCCGGGATCGCGCCGGGCACCGAGGCGGTGCCGGTCATCCTCGCGCTCTTCCTGAACGGGGTCGGCTGGAATCTGGCGTTCGTGGCCGGCAGCGCCCTGCTCACCGACGCGCTCGTGCCGGCGGAGCGGGCGTCGGTGCAGGGCTTCGCGGACCTGCTCATGGGCTTGATGGGCGCGATCGGGGCGGTGGCGGGCGGCATGATCCTGGGGCTCTGGGGCTTCGCGATCCTGAACGTGGTGGGCGCGGTGCTGGTAGTGGGCCCGCTCGCGGTCACTTGGCTGAGACGACCCGCGCTCGCTTCCCTGTCGAGCCGGAGCTGATGCTCCGGCTGTTCCCCGACCTGCGTTACCTGGGCGCCGGCACCCTGCTCAGCTCCATCGGCATGATGGGCGAGCTCGTCGTGCTCGGCTGGCTCGCGCTCGAGCTGACCGACTCGCCCTTCCTGGTCGGCGCCGCGATGGGCGCGCGCGCCCTGCCCCTTTTCTTCGTGGGCGTGCCCGCCGGCGTGATCGCGGACCGCCTGCCACGCCACCGCCTGCTCATCGCCACCGGCGCGGGTCAGGCGGTGGCAACCGCGCTGATGGGCGTGCTGGCGCTGACCGGCGCGGTGAGCCTCGCCCAGCTCGTCCTGCTCACCTTCGTGGGCGGCATCCTGCGTGGCCTCGAGCACGCGGCGCGGCAGAGCTACGCGCACGACGTGGTCGGCGCCGCCGGCCTCGTGAGCGGCCTCGCGATCCTGGGGGTGGCCATGCGCACGGGCTGGCTGGTGGGCTCGCTCGTCGCGGGCGCGATCATCGCGCGCTACGGCTCGGGCCACGCCTATCTCTTCGTGGCCGCCGCCTACCTGGCGGGCGGGCTCGCGATGCTCCCGGCCCGCGCGGTGACCGCGGCCGCGCCGGCCGCGCCCGATTCGATGTGGCGGGGCATCACGAGCTTCGTCGACGCGGTGAACCGCGACCGCATGCTGCTGGTCCTGATGATGCTCACCGCGGGCGCCGAGGTGCTGGGCTTCGCGCACCAGGCGCTCCTGCCGAGCCTCGCCCGCGACGTCCTCCACACCGGCCCCGAGGGGCTCGGCGTGCTCAACGCGGCGCGCTCGGTGGGCGGCATCCTGGCGCTGCTCGCCTCCCTGCGCGGTTTCACCGCGGGCAGCGGCGCGCTCTTCGTGGCGGTGCTGGCGTCCTTCGGCGGGACCCTGATCGCCCTCGGGGTAGCCCCCTACGTGGTCGGCTTCGTCGGCGTGGCGCTCCTGGTGCTCCTCGCCAACGCGGCGGGCGCCCTGGCCGATCTGCTCGCGCAGAGCCTGCTCCAGCTCCGTGTCCCCGCGCATCTGCGCGGCCGGGCGGGCGGGGCCTGGGTGGTGGCCATCGGCTTGGCCCCGCTCGGGCAGATCCAGATCGGCGCGCTCGCCTCGCTGTTCGGGGTCAGCGCGGCGCTGGGCGCGAGCGGCCTCGGACTGGTGGCCCTCGCGGGCGCCACCGCGCTGCTCTATCCACGGCTGCGCGCGCTCTGAGCCCGGGGAACCCGGGTCGGGTTGCCGGAACCCGAACCCGCTGGTAGGCTTCTGGGAATGGCGCGCATGCGAGACGGCAGCGAGGGGCCGGGCCCGACCACGTCCGAGATGGCGCGGGACATCGTGGTCGCTCTCGTGGAGTCCGGGAAGATCCACCTCGACTCCGATCCGAAGAAGCAGGGCGAGTGGCTCGGCGATCTCTTCAAGACGCTCCACCAGAAGATCGTCGTGGAAGGCGCCCTCGAGATGCTCATCGAGGATCAGATCAAGAACTTCGATATCGAGGACCTCCGCCAGCTTCGCCAGCTCCTCGACGCGGAAATCGCGGCGCGGAGCTGAGGCTTCACCGCAGCCCGCGCACGCTCCAGATCGGCACGGGTCGGGCGAGGCCCTTCAGGGTCAGCGCGCCCAGGTCCTCGGCGTCGATCAACCCCTCGACCGCGGCCGCGACCCGGGCGGAGATCAGGATCTGCCCGCCACCCGCCTCGCCGCACAGCCGGGCCGCCAGGTTCGTGACCGTCCCGATCGCGCCGTAGTCGACGCGGCCCTCGAAGCCGATGGCGCCGATGGTGGCGTAGCCTTGCGCGACGCCCACACCGAGGGCCAGGTCCCAGCCTCGCTTGCGCCAGCGGGCAGCGAGCCCGACGCTGAGGTCGCGCATGGCGACCGCCATGCGAATCGCGCGCGGCGCCGGGTCCGGGATCTCGACCGGATCGTTGAAGAAGATCATCATGCCGTCGCCGGTGAAGCGCTCGAGCGTGCCCTCGTGCTCCAGGATCAGCCGGCCCATCTCCGTGTGGTACTCGCGGAGCACCCCCATGAGCTCCTCGGGCTCGGCGGTCTCGGCGAAGGCGGTGAAACCGCGCAGGTCCACGAACACCACGGTGACCTCACGCCGGTGCGCCTTGAGCGGGTCCTCGGCGCCGCCGGCCACGATGAGCTCCGCGAGCTGCGGGGAGAAGAAGCGCTTGAGCCGGCCCAGCCGCTCGAGCTGGGTCACCTGCTCGGCCACGCGCCGCTCCAGCGTCCGGTTGAGGTCCGCGAGCTCGCGGCGCTGCCGCGCCTCCCGGTCGTGGAGGCGCTTCTTCTCCAGGCACGCGCCGATCCGGGCCTGGAGCAGCACCGGGTCGAACGGCTTGCCGAGATAGTCCTCCGCGCCGAGCTGGATGCAGCGCACCACGCTGTCGAGCTCGTCGAGCGCCGAGATCATCAGGACCGGGATGTCGCGCCGAACCGGATCGGCCTTGAGCCGCTCGAGCACCGCGTAGCCGTCGAGGTCCGGCATCATGACGTCGAGGAGCACCAGGTCCACCGGCGCCGCCGCGAGCGCGGCGAGGGCCGCACGCCCGCCCTCCGCGGTCAGCACCTCGTAGCCCTGGCGGCGGAGGCGGCGGGCGAGCATGTCGCGATTGTCCTCGCTGTCGTCCACGACCAGGATCACCTCGCGCGGCGGCCCCGACGGGCCGGGGGCCGATTCCGGACCCGTCCCCTGCCCCGCGCCCGGCTGGGCCCACGGCGCGGCGCCGTGGCCGAGCAGCGCGTCGAGCCGCTCGGTCGCCGCGCGAATGCGCTCCAGGTCGGCCAGCCGCGCGCCCGCGCCGGCCTCTGCCGCCTGCCGCCGCAGCGCCTCGCCGGCCGCGCGAATGCGCTCGAGCGGCGGGCCGAGGGTGCCCCGTGCAGCCGCGAGATCGGGCGGGCCGGTCCGGCCCTGGGCCAGGACCTCGTTCAGCGAGGCGAGGAGCTGCCGGGCGTCGGCGCGGAGCGCGGAGAGCCCGGCGACCAGCTCGGGCTTGTCGCCGGCCTCGAGCTCCTCGAGCAGCAGCTCGGTGTAGCCGATGATGTGGTTCAGCGGCGTGCGCAGCTCGTGGCGGAGCTGCGCGGCGGGATCGATGCTCACGCCCCGGCCGCCGGGCCGAGCAGGGCCTCGATCTTCCCGAGCAGGCGGGCGAGGTCGACGGGTTTCGTGTCGAAGTCGTCGCAGCCCGCCGCCATCGCCTTCTCGCGGTCGCCGGACATGGCGTGCGCGGTGATCGCGATGATCGGAATGCCCTGCGTCTCGGGCGCCGCCTTGATCCGGCGGGTCGCCTCCCAGCCGTCCAGACCCGGCAGGCTCATGTCCATCAGGATCAGCGCCGGCGCCTCCGACCGCGCCATCGCCACGCCCTGCTCACCGTCCACCGCGATGGCAACCTCGTAGCCTCGCCGGATGAGACGGCGCGACAGCATGTCGCGGTTCATCTCGTTGTCCTCGACGAGCAGGAGCCTGGCCATCAGGTCCGGGCCCTCCGGCGGGTGACGCTGGCCGCCACCAGCTCGCGCACCTCGGCGAGCAGCCGCTCGCGCCCGTGGGTGCCCTTCTGGAGAATCTTCTCGACGTGGCCGTTGAGCCGCTCCCGGTCCTCGTGGGACAGGTCCTTGGCGGTCACGACGATGATCGGAATCGCGCGCCAGGCCTCGTGACGACGGAACTCGGCGACGAACTCGAACCCGTCCATCTCCGGCATCATCAGGTCGAGCAGGATGACGCTCGGCAACACGTCGTGCAGGCGATCGAGAGCTTCCCGGCCGTTCCCGGCCTCCGCCACCGTGTAGCCCTCCGGCTCGAGCATGCGCCGGAAAAGCTGCCGGACCTCGACGTCATCGTCCACCACCAGCACCGGGAGGTCGCGCCGGTGCTGCTTCAGCACCGCCACCAGGCGCTCGCGGTCGATCGGCTTGGTGAGGTAGTCGGAGGCGCCGAGGGCATAGCCCAGATTCCTGTCGTCGACGATCGTCAGCATGATGACCGGGATGTCCGCAACATCCGGGTCGGCCTTGAGCGCCGAGAGAACCGCCCAGCCGTCCATGCCAGGCATCATGACGTCGAGCGTGATCGCGTCCGGCCGCAGCTCTCGCGCCCGCCGCAGTCCCTCCTCGCCCCCGTGGGCCGTGACGACCCGGAATCCTTCCTTGGTGAGGAAGCGCTGCATCAGGTCCCGCACCGCCGCCTCGTCGTCGATCACCAGGACGGTGCCGACGCCCGCCGACGCACGGTCGGTCGCTTCGGCGGACGGCGCCGGCTCCTCGACCGACTCGGCCACCTCGGCGGGCAACCGGATCGTGAAGGTGCTGCCCCGGCCGGCCAGGCTCTCGACCGTGACGTCCCCGCCCATCATCCGGCAGAGGCGCCGGCTCAAGGCCAGACCGAGGCCGGTCCCGCCGTACCGGCGCGTCGTGGCCGCATCGGCCTGGGAGAACGCTTCGAACAGCCGCGCGATCTGCTCGGGAGTCATCCCGATGCCCGTATCGCTCACCGCGAACACCATCGAATCCCGGCCTTCCACCACCTCCCGGGCCACGGTCAGCGAGATCGCTCCCCGCTCGGTGAACTTGCAGGCATTGCTCAGGAGATTGAAGAGGGCCTGCCGGACCTTGGTCACGTCCGCGCGCATCGTCCCGGTCTCCGCCGGGCAGCGCACGTCCAGACGGTTGGCGTTCTTCGCGGCCAGCGGCTGGATCACCGCCGCGATGTCCCGCACCAGCCCGGCCACGTCGAAGCTCTCGAGATAGAGCTCCATCTTTCCGGCCTCGATCTTGGACAGGTCGAGGACCGCGTTGATCAGCTCCAGCAGGTGCTTGCCCGCGCTGTTGATCTTCCCGAGATCGTCGGTGAACTGTCCGGCCCCGAGGTCGGCCGCGTCCTCCTGGAGCATCTCGCTGTAGCCGATGATGGCGTTGAGCGGCGTGCGCAGCTCGTGCGACATGTTGGCGAGGAATTCGGACTTGTGGCGGTCGGCCGCCTCGAGCTGGCGGCCTTTGTCCCCGATCTCCCGGAAGAGGCGCGCGTTCTGGATGGCCAGCGCCGACTGGGCCGCGAAGGTCCGGAGCACGTCGATGACCTCCGGGGAAAACTCTCCGGGCGTCTTCTTGTTGACGGTGAGCGCGCCGATGAGGTGGTCCTCGCGCTGGAGCGGAACCGCGAGCAGCGCCCGGTTCCCGGTTCGCAGCAGGACGTCCCGGAGCGGACCTCGGTACGCGCCCTCCTGGCCGATGTCGGGTATCTGCACCGGCTCACGGGTCACGGCCATGCGCCCCATGTTGCCTTCGCCCCGCCGGATCGAAGTACGTCGGGACACCTCGACCACCTCCTCGTCGAGGTTGTCGGTGGCGCGGAAGTGGAACTCCTCGGTCCCCTCGTCGTACTCCCAGACGGAGCAGCCATCGGCGCCGGCAAGCTGGCTGGCGCGAGACACGATCGTGCGGAGCACCGTCTCGAGATCGAGCGTCGAGCTGAGGGTCTGGCTCACCTCGCCCAGCGCCTGCAGCTCCCCGACCGAGCGGGTGAGCTGAGCGGTGCGCGCCTGCAGCTCGGTGAGCAGCCGCGCGTTCTCGATGGCGATCGCGGCCTGGTCCGCGAAGGTCTCCATGAGGACGACCTGGCTGTCGGTGAACGGGCGGACGTGCTCTCGGTAGATCAGGATCACCCCCAGCAGCTCGCCCGTCCGCAGCATGGGGATCCCCAGCACCGTCCGGATGGTGTCCACTCGGACATTCCCGTAGGTGTACTCGGGATCGGCCAGCGCATCGTGAATGTGGATGGTGCGCCGCTCCAGAGCGGCGCGCGCGGCCCCGCTCTGGCGTCCGGGAGCGATGGGATTCTGATCGATGAATATCGCGAGTTCGCGAGACACGTTGCGGCCTGCAACGACTCGCAGACACTGCCCGTCGAATCGAAAAATCAGCGCGCGTTCGGCCTCGCACAGCCGGACCGCGTTCTCGGCAAGCGTCTCGAACACCGGCTGAAGATCGAACGTGGACCGCCCGATCACCTTGAGGAGCTCGCTGGTCGCGGTCTGCTGCTCGAGCGCCATCCGCAGCTCGCCGTTCCGCGCCTCGAGCTCCTCGAACAGGCGCACGTTCTGGATGGCGATCACGGCCTGGTCGCCGAAGGTCTTCAGGAGCTCGACATGGCCGGCGGCGAATTCGCCCGGCTCGGTCCGCTGAATGACGATGACCCCGATCGGCGTGCCGTCAGCGCGAATCATCGGGACACCGAGCAGACTCCGCCATTGAGTCTGGACCGCGATGTCCTGCGAATACTCCACGTCGGCCCGGAGGTCCGGGATCTCGGAAACGGCTCGGTCCAGGACCGCCCGCCCCGACACCTGCGCACGGGTCGGCGGCATCGGGTACGCTCGCTGCAGCGCCGCGAGGGCCTCGGCGGGCTGGTCGTGATGCGCCACCAGATGGAGAAGGGCCCCATCGAACTGATAAAGCGCGCCGCTGCGGGCGCCGGAAAGCTGCACCGCGCTCCGAACGATCGTCGTGAACACGGGCTGGACGTCAGTCGGCGAGCTGCTGATGACGCGGAGGATCTCGCTCGTCGCGGTCTGCTGCTCGAGGGCTTCGGTCAGGTCCGCGTTCTTGGCCTGCAGCTCGGTGA
>DATFUK010000242.1:0-6398 GCA_035260865.1 Candidatus Methylomirabilota bacterium
CGCAGACCCACGGGGTGCAAGCGCGCGCGGCCAAGGTGCTCGGCATCTCGGAGCGCAGCCTCTGGTACCGGATCAAGAAGCTGGGCATCCAGGTGCGCACGCCCGACGACGGCCCGCCCGCGGGCTGAGTTCCCTTTCCCGTCCCCCTCGTGTATCGTCGGATTCGATGAAGGTCACGAAAGCCGTGTTTCCCGCCGCCGGTCTCGGTACCCGCTTCCTGCCCGCGACCAAGGCCCAGCCGAAGGAGATGCTGCCGCTCGTGGACAAGCCCACCATCCAGTACGTGGTGGAGGAGGCGGTGGCCTCCGGGCTCGAGGAGATCATCCTCGTCACCGGGCGCAACAAGCGGGCGATCGAGGATCACTTCGACGCGGCCTTCGAGCTCGAGTACTACCTGAACGACCGCGGGAAGATGGAGGAGCTGGCCCAGATCAAGACGATCTCCGAGCTGGCGTCGGTCTCCTACGTGCGCCAGAAGGAGCCGCTCGGGCTCGGCCACGCCATCCTCTGCGCCCGGCCGCTCGTGGGTGACGAGCCCTTCGGCGTGTTCCTGGGCGACGACATCATCACCTCGCGGGTGCCGTGCATGCGCCAGCTCCTCGACGTGTACGAGCGCCACGACGGCCCGGTGCTGGCGGTGATGCGGATGCCGCGGGAAGAGATTGGCCGCTACGGGGTGATCGCGGCGCGCGGCCTCGGGGCGAACGTCTACGAGGTGCAGGATCTCGTGGAGAAGCCGGCCCCGCAGGACGCGCCCTCGGACCTGGCCATCATCGGACGGTACGTGCTCACGCCTGACCTGTTCCCGATTCTCGAGGAGACCGCGCCCGACTCCCGGGGCGAGATCCAGCTCACCAACGGGCTCCGCGTGTTGCGCGGCCGGCGGCCCATCTACGCCGTCGAGTTCGAGGGCAAGCGCCACGACACCGGCGAGAAGCTCGGCTTCCTCAAGGCCACCGTGGAGTTCGCCTTGGCGCGCCCGGACCTGGCCGACGCCTTCCGCGCGTACCTCAAGAGCCTCAAGCTGTAGCTGCCCGGGCGAAAGATCTTCTGGGGCGGTACTTTGGCACGCACGCCGGGCTCCCCATTGATTGACTTCCCCGAAGCTTTCTGGGACAATCCGGGCACTTTATTGCCGGGCCGGGAGGTATCTGCGTCCCCATGAAGAGCCAGCCCAAGCGCGCCTTCCACACGGCCTCCGAGCCCGAGATCAAGGCGGGCGAGGTCTCCGACGTCTACTTCGAGCGCACCATCGAGATCCTGCGCGCGAAGGGACTCAACAAGCGGGTCAAGGCGGAGATCCGGCTCAAGAGCTTCCCGCAGACCGACTGGACCTTCGGGGTGCTCGCGGGCATCGAGGAAGCGGCGTTGCTGCTCGAGGGCCTGCCGGTCGACGTGTGGGCGATGGACGAGGGCACGCTGTTCGGGCCCGAGGACACCGTCATGCTCCTCGAGGGCACCTACACCGAGTGGGCCCAGTACGAGACCGCGCTCCTCGGTTTCCTCTGCCAGGCCTCGGGGATCGCGACCAAGGCCGCGCGCTGCAAGCGCGCCGCGGGCGAGCGGCAGGTGATCTCCTTCGGAGCGCGGCGCATGCACCCCGCGCTGGCCCCGATGATCGAGCGCAACGCCTTCGTGGGCGGCTGCGACGGCGTCGCGGTCACCAAGTCCGCCGAGCTCATCGACGCCGATCCTACCGGGACCATCCCGCACGCCCTCGTGCTCCTCTTCGGCGACACGGTGGAAGCGCTCCGCGCCTTCCACGAGGTTATCGACCCCAAGGTGCGGCGGGTCGCCCTCATCGACACGCTCCAGGACGAGAAGTTCGAGGCGATCCGGGTGGCCAAGGCCCTCGGCCGCGACCTCTACGCGGTGCGCCTCGACACGCCGTCCTCGCGGCGCGGCGATTTCTTCAAGATCCTCGAGGAGGTGCGCTGGGAGCTCGACCTGCGCGGCTTCAACCACGTCAAGATCCTCGCCTCGGGCGGCATCGACGAGTACGAGATCCTCCGGCTGAACCCGCTGGTGGACGGCTACGGGGTCGGCACCTCGATCGCCAACGCCCCGGTGCTCTCCTTCGCGCTGGACATCATGGAGATCGAGGGCGAGCCGATGGCCAAGCGCGGCAAGCGCTCCGGGGCCAAGCAGGTGTGGCGGTTCCCGGGCGCGGTGCAGAACATGGTGCTCCCGGCCGGCGCCCCCGCGCCGGTGGGTCCCGACGGCCGGCCCGCGGAGGCGCTGCTGAAGCCGCTGATCGCGGGGGGCCGGCTCGTGCGCGACATGCCGCCGCCGCGCACGCTGCGCGAGTACGTGATGGAGCAGATGGCGCGCATCGACATCACGGGGCGGGATCACGGGCTGCGCGGCGACTACTAGCCGCATGGGCGTCCTCGATGAGATCGTCGCCCACAAGCGCTCGGAGCTGGCCGAGCTCAAGCCCCGCCGTCCCCTCCCGGATCTGATCGCGGCCTGCCGCGGGCTCGCGCCCGCGCACGACTTCGAAGCGGCCCTTCGTCCCGCGCCGGGCGAGCGGGTGCGTCTGATCGCGGAGGTCAAGCGGGGCTCGCCGTCCCGGGGGCTCTTCCGCGCCGATCTCGATCCGGTCGCCCAGGCCGGGATCTACGCGGGGGCGGGCGCGGCCGCGGTGTCGGTGCTCACCGACGCCCGCTACTTCCACGGCAGCCTCGACGATCTGGTCAACGTGCGGGCCGCCGTCTCGGTTCCGGTGCTCCGGAAGGAGTTCATCGTGGACGAGTACCAGCTCTGGGAGGCGCGCGCGGCCGGTGCCGACGCGGTGCTCCTGATCGTGGCCGCGCTCGACGACGGGGCGCTGCGCGATCTGCTCCACGCGGCCAAGGGCGCCGGGCTCGCCACCCTCGTGGAGGTGCACACCGCGGCGGAGCTCGACCGCGCCCTCCGGCTGGGCGCGCCGGTGATCGGGGTCAACAACCGCGACCTCCAGACGCTCACCACGAGCCTCGAGCCCTCGCTGCGCCTGCTGCCCCAGATCCCACCCGGGCCGCTGACCGTGAGCGAGAGCGGGCTCGCGAGCGCCGCCGACGTGAAAGCGGTGGTAGCCGCGGGCGCCCACGCGGTGCTGGTGGGGGAGACGCTGCTGCGGGCGGGCGACGTGGCCGCGAAGGTCCGCGAGCTCTCGCTGCGATGAAGATCAAGGTCTGCGGCATCACCAATCTCGACGACGCGCGGCTCTGCGTCGACGCGGGCGCCGACGCGCTCGGGTTCATCTTCGTGGAGGGCACCCCGCGCTTCGTCGCGCCGGAGACCGCGGCCCGGATCGTGGCGGCCCTGCCGCCCTTCGTGACGCCGGTCGGCGTCTTCTGGAACCACGCAGCCGGCCACGTCAAGGCGGTGGCCGAGCAGTGCGGGCTGGGCGCGCTGCAGTTCCACGGCGACGAGACCCCCGAGGACCTGCACGACTTCCGGCTCCCCATGATCAAGGTGCTCAAGGTCGCCGGCCCCGCCGATCTCGACCGCATGGCCGGCTACCGCGTGGCCGCCTTCCTGCTCGACTCGCCCGCGCGCTGGAGCGAAGGGGAAGCCCGGCCGGTGATCTCCTGGGACGTGGCCGCGGAGATGGCGCGCCGGCATCCGGTGCTTCTCTCGGCCGGGCTCACCCCCGACAACGTGGCCGAGGCGGTGCGCCGCGTCCGTCCCTACGGGGTCGACGTCAACTCCGGCGTGGAAGCTCGCCCGGGCCGCAAGGACGAGGCGCGGGTGGCCCGCTTCGTGGCCGCGGCGCGCGCGGTGGCGGCCGCCCCGTGAGCCCCGCGCGCCTGCGCCCCGCGTCGCTCCCGGACGCCGGCGGCCACTTCGGGCGCTTCGGCGGCCGCTTCGTACCCGAGACGCTGATGCAGCCGCTCGTGGATCTCGAGCGGGCGTACCGGGCCGCGCGCGCGGACACGCGCTTTCGCCGGCGGCTGCGCGCGCTGCTGACCAGCTACGCGGGTCGCCCGACCCCGCTCTACTTCGCGGAGCGGCTGACCCGCCACGTGGGCGGCGCGCGCATCTACCTCAAGCGCGAGGATCTCTGCCACACCGGCGCCCACAAGATCAACAACGTGCTCGGCCAGGCCCTGCTCGCCCAGCGGATGGGCAAGTCTCGGATCATCGCGGAGACCGGCGCGGGCCAGCACGGCGTGGCCTCCGCCACCGCGGCCGCGCTCCTGGGCCTCGAGTGCGAGGTCTACATGGGCAGCGTGGACATCGAGCGCCAGGCCCTCAACGTCTTCCGCATGAAGCTGCTCGGGGCGCGGGTGATCCCGGTGGAGAGCGGCTCGAAGACGCTCAAGGACGCGGTCAACGAAGCGCTGCGCGACTGGGTCACCAACGTGCGCACGACCTACTACCTGCTCGGCTCGGTGATGGGCCCCCATCCGTATCCGATGCTCGTGCGCGACTTCCAGCGCGTGATCGGCGACGAGGCCCGCGTCCAGTCCCGCCGGGTCATCGGCCGGCTGCCCGATCTGCTCGTGGCCTGCGTGGGCGGCGGCTCCAACGCGATGGGGCTCTTCTGGCCGTTCATCGGCGACCGCCGCGTGCGCATCGTCGGGGTCGAGCCGGGCGGCCACGGCATCGCGACCGGCAAGCACGGCGCCTCGCTGGGCTCCGGCGCGGTGGGCGTGCTGCACGGGAGCATGAGCTACGTGCTCCAGAACGACGACGGGCAGGTGGCGGAGGCGCACTCGATCTCCGCCGGCCTCGACTATCCGGGCGTGGGCCCCGAGCACTCGTACTACAAGGACCTGGGCCGGTTCGAGTACGTGTCGGTGACCGACCAGGAGGCGCTCGAGGGCTTCAAGGCGCTCACGCGGCTCGAGGGCATCATGCCCGCGCTCGAGTCCTCGCACGCGGTGGCGCACGCGATGCGCGCGGCCGCGCGCATGAAGAAGACCCAGAGCGTGCTGATCGGGCTCTCCGGGCGGGGCGACAAGGACGTGCACACGGTGGCCCAGGCCCTCGACGGCGGCGCGTCCAACGGGCACGGGGGCCTCCGGTGAAGCGCCCCGCCGCGGCCCCGCGTCCGCCCTCGCGGCTCGCCGCCACCTTCGCGGCGCTGCGGGCGCGGGGCGAGCGGGCGCTCGTCGCCTACTTCACCGCGGGCGATCCCTCGCTCGCGATGACGCGGCGCCTGGTGGGGGAGGCGGCCCGGCGCGGCGCCGACGTCATCGAACTCGGCATCCCGTTCTCGGATCCGCTCGCGGACGGGCCGGTGATCCAGCGGGCGACCCAGCGCGCGCTCGCGGCGGGGGTGACGCTGCCGCGCGTGCTCGAGCTGGTGCGCGAGATGCGGGGCGAGGTGGCGGCGCCGCTCGTGTTCCTGACCTACTACAATCCGATCCTCGCGTTCGGGCTCAAGGCCTTCTGCCGGACCGCGGTCGAGGCGGGCATCGACGGGGTGATCGTGGCCGACGTGCCCCCCGAGGAGGCGGACCCGCTGCGCGCGGAGGCCGAGCCGGCCGGGCTCGACGTCGTGCAGCTGGTGGCGCCCACCTCGACCCCGGAGCGAATGCGCAAGATCGCCCGCGCCAGCCAGGGCTTCATCTACATGGTCTCGCTCACCGGGGTGACCGGCGAGCGCAGCTCGCTCGCCCCCGAGCTCGCCGCGCAGCTCCGCGCCCTGCGCAACATCACCACCAAACCGATCTGCGTGGGCTTCGGTATCAGCACCCCGGCGCAGGCGGCCGAGGTCGGCCGCGCCGCCGACGGGGTCATCGTGGGCTCCGCGATCGTGCGCCTGGTCGAGCAGCACGGCACCTCCGCCGAGCTGCTGCCCCGCGTCGGGGATTTCATCGCGTCGCTGAAAGCGCCGCTGAAAGGAGATCGGTAATCAGCCCACAAACGATCGTCCGCCGGTCGCCGGTTGTCCGCGGACTGGGGGAGTGCGGGGGCCATTTAGGTTCGTGTGTCGGCAGGCTCCCGGGTTGAGCGGCCGCTGACATGGCCGCCTGGTTCTGGAAAAAGAAGGACGGCGACCCCGACGAGCGGCCGAAGAAGGTCGTCATCGCGGAGGGCCTGTGGGTCAAGTGCGACTCCTGCAAGGAGATCGTCTACCGGGCCGAGGTGGAGCGCGCGGGCCGCGTCTGCCCCAAGTGCGGCTACCCGTTCCGCATCTCCGCGCGCGAGCGCGTGGCCCTGGTGGCCGACGACGGCTCGTTCGAGGAGCGGGAGACCACCCTGCGCTCGAAGGACCCGCTCGCCTTCAAGGACACCAAGAAGTACACCGACCGGCTGAAGGCCGCGCGCGGCAAGACCGACGCGGGCGAGGCGGTGATCACCGGCACCGCCCGCATCGGCGGCTACCCGGTGGCCATCGCGGTCTTCGAGTTCGCGTTCCTGGGCGGCAGCATGGCGTCGGTGGTGGGCGAGAAACTCACCCG
>DATFUK010000243.1:0-12101 GCA_035260865.1 Candidatus Methylomirabilota bacterium
ACGCCAAGGTCGAGTTCGACGACTGCCTGATCGCCACCGGCTCGCGGGCCGCCAAGGCGCCCATCCCCGGCGCCGACGGGCCCGGGATCCACTGCTTCTGGACCCTCGACGAGGCCAAGGACGTGGTGGCCGGCATCGCGCCGGGCAGCCGGGTGGTCATGGTCGGGGCCGGCTTCATCGCGTTCACGATCCTCAACGCGATCCTGGCCCGCGGGGCCCGGCTCACGATCGTGGAGGTGGCCCCGCGGATCCTGCCTCGCATGGTGGACGACGCCTGCGCGGGGATCGTGCAGCGGTGGCTCGAGGATCACGACGTGGCGGTGCGCACCGGCGCCATCGTGACGAAGATCGAGCAGGCGGGGGGCAAGCGGAAGCTCTTCTTCAAGAAGGGCGAGCCGCTGACCGCGGACCTCGTGATCATGGCCACCGGCATCCGGACCAACCTCGAGTGGCTGCAGGGCTCGGGCATCGAGATGGGGACCGAGGCCCCCGGCGGCATCGTCGTGGACGATCACCTCCGCTCGAGCGTGACGAGCGTGTACGCGGCGGGTGACGTGGCGCGCGGGCGCAACCTGATCACCGGCGCGGCCGAGGTGCACGCCATCGAGCCGACCGCCCAGGAGCACGGGCGCGTGGTCGGGGCGAACATGACCGGCCGTGACGTGGCGTATCGCGGCAGCCTGCTCATGAACATCGTGGAGGTCGCGCACCTCGACGTGGCCTCCTTCGGCCAGTGGGAGGATCCGAAGGCCGAGGTCTACACCGCGCTGCGCGCGGGCCGCTCCGAGTACCGCAAGCTGCTCTTCCACGGCGGCCGCCTCACCGGCGCGGTGATCTGCGGGCCCGCCGAGGCGGTGTGGACCACCAACGACGTCGGCATGCTCAAGGGCCTCGTCTACTCGGGTGTGGATTGCTCGACCTGGAAGGCGCACCTGCAGGCGAATCCGTTCGACGTCAAGCCCGCGTTCATCGCGCTCCACACCACTTCGCGGCTGCTGCCCCAGACCATCCTGGGCCGGCCGTCGCACTCACCCCAGCTGCCCCAAACGGTGGCCCTATGAGCCCGACCGCGACCACGACCCGCGCCGCCGCCAAGCCCGCGGCGACGCCCATCTACGCGTACGCCGGCAAGCTGCTCCGCGTGAACCTCTCCACCGGGAAGGTCTGGACGGAGGCGTGGAGCGAGGACGACCGGCGCGAGTACCTGGGGGGCGTCGGGCTCGGCGCCAAGATCCTCTACGACGAGGTCGGGCCGAAGGTGCAGTGGGACCATCCCGACAACCGCCTGATCATGGCCACCGGCCCGCTCGCCGGCCTGCCGGTGTGGGGCACCGGCGGGCTCACCGTGGTCACGCGCGGCGCGCTCACCGGCGGGGCCACGTCCACGCAGGCCAACGGCTTCTTCGGCGCCGCGCTCAAGTACTCGGGCTACGACGCCATCGTGATGCAGGGGCAGGCCAAGAAGCTCTCGTACCTCTACATCAACGACGACGTGGTGGAGGTGCGCGACGCGGCCCACCTGGCCGGCAAGGACACGTGGGAGACCCAGCAGGCGCTCGAGGCCGAGCACGGGCTCGCCGGGCACCGGCTCTCGGTCTACGCGATCGGCCCCGCGGGCGAGAATCTCGTGCGCTTCGCGGCCATCCACGGCGACTACGGACACGTGGCCTCCAAGAACGGCTGCGGCGCGGTGATGGGGAAAAAGAAGATCAAGGCGGTGTGCATCGTACGCGGCACCAAGGCGCTGGCCGCCCACGACGCCCGCGGGCTCATCCAGGTGGCCGACGACATCGCGCACGATCTCAAGACGGACCCGTCGACCTCCACGCTCTACAACCTGGGCACGCTTCCGGGGGTGGTGAACCTCTCGAAGCTCGGGGCGCTGCCGATCAAGAACTACACGACCAATCTCACCGGCGACGTGGACATGAAGGAGTGGGAGGGCCGGAAGCTCCGTGAGGGCTTCGATCACCGCGGGCATCAGTGCAACGCCTGCGGCATGCGCCACTGCCACATCCAGGTCATCCCGAGCGGCCCGCACGCGGGAGATCGCGTCGACGAGCCCGAGTACGAGGGATGGTCGGGGGCGGGCTGGACCATCGGCCTCACCGAGAAGATCCCGGTCTCCTGGCTGAACACGCAGATCGACCGGGCCTGCGTGGACGTCAACGAGTTCGGCTGGGTCTGCGGCTGGGTGATGGAGTGCATGGAGAAGGGATATCTCACCGAGAAGCAGGTGGGCTTCCGTCTCACGTGGGGCGACGTCGAGGGCGCCAACAAGCTGCTCCAGATGATCAGCCACCGGCAGGGCTTCGGCGACATCCTGGCCGAGGGCGTCAAGCGCGCTTCCGAGAAGATCGGCGGCAAGGCGGCCGAGTGCGCGGTCTACACCATGAAGGGCGCCTCTCCCAGAGGTCATGATCACCGGGGTCGATGGGAGGAGATGCTCGACACGTGCACGTCGTCCAACGGGACGATGGAGAGCGCCAACCCCACGTTCCAGACCGAGGTGGGCGCCCCCGGCCGCATCAATCCTTTCGACGGCGAGCAGGTGGCCAAGCTAGTCGGCATGATCCGCGGCCGGCGCCACTTCGAGGACTCCCTGGGCGGCTGCTCGTTCACCTTCCGCACCCGCATGGCCAATCTGGCCAGCGCGCTCGCCGCCGCCACCGGCTGGGACTTCCGCCTGAAGGACGCGGTGCGCTTCGGCAATCGCACCGCCGCGATCTTGCGCGCCTTCAACCTCCGCTGCGGCATCGGCCCCGACGTGGAGTACCCCTCCGCCCGCTATGGCTCGCAGCCGGTGGACGGTCCCGCCAAGGAGCACGACGTCCGCAAGCAGTGGGACCGCATGCTCGAAGTCTGGTACGAAACGGTCAACTACGACCGCAAGACCGGCAAGCCCAGGAAAGAGCTCCTGCACTCCCTCGACCTCGGCTGGCTCGCCAAAGACCTCTACGGGAAGAAGTAGACGAAGGAGAGCAGGCAGTTGCCTGGCGAGGCGCAGCCGCAGGCGAGCCGAGCGGATATGTCATCTGGCGAGGCGCAGCCGCAGGCGAGCCGAGCGCACATAGAAGTCACGACCTGGGTCACCAAGCACGCCGGCGGCGACGGGACCGGTAGCAAGCTCTTCGACGAGGACATCGGGCGAGGGGACACCCCGCGCACGGTCCTTCGCCGGTTCACCAAGCGCTTCCCGGAGCTCGACTCCGCCCTCTGGAGTCCCGACCACTCCGAGCTCGGCTCCCACATCGAGGTCCTGGTCAATGACGAGGTCCTCGGCGTGACCTACGAGCTGGACACCCCGCTGACCGGCGGCGAGCGCATCACGCTGCTCGGCCAGTTCATGGGCGGGTAGCTGGGGCTGAAGGGGCGTAGAGGCCCCCGCGACCCCGCCGGTGAGCTAGCTCTCGCGCAGCACCATCGCAAGCAGGAAGAGCATCTGGTCGATCTCGTCGCGTGTCACGTTCAGCGCGGGCATGAAGCGCAGCGTGTCGGGGCGTGGCGCATTGATCAGGAGGCCGTGGTCCATCGCGGTCCGTGCGACCTTGCTGGCGTCCTTGCCCTTCAGCTCGAGCGCGATGAGCAGGCCGCGCCCGCGTACCTCGCCGTGGCCGAGGGTGGCGGACAGCTCGCGGAGCCGATCCATCAGGTACTCGCCGTTGGCGGTCACGTCGGCCAAAAAGGCGGGGCGGCCCACCGTCTCGACCACTGCGTTGCCGATGGCGGTCATCAGCGGAGAGCCGTTGAACGTGCCGCCCTGGTCGCCGTACTCGAAGCAGCACACCTCCTCGGCGGCCACGAGGGCCGCCAGCGGCACGCCGCCGCCCAGCCCCTTGCCCAGGGTCAGGATGTCGGGCTTGATCCCCGCGTGCTCGAAGGCGAAGAAGCGCCCGGTCCGGCCGATGCCGGTCTGGATCTCGTCGAGGATCAGGAGCAGGCCGGCTTCCTTCGTCAGCGCCCGGAGCCCGCGGATGAAGTCGTCGCCCGCCGGGTAGACGCCGGCCTCGCCCTGGATGGGCTCGAGCATGACCGCCACCGTGCGCGGGGTGATCGCGCGCTTCACCGCGTCCAGGTCGCCGAGCGGCACCTTGGTGAAGCCGCTGACCTTGGGCTCGAAGAGCATCTCCCACGCCGGCTTGCCGGAGGCGGCCATGGTGGCCAGCGTGCGGCCGTGGAAGCCGTGATCCATCGTGATGATCTCGTGGGCGCCGTCGCGGTTTTGCGTCCCCCACTTCCGCGCCAGCTTGATCGCGCCCTCGTTGGCCTCCGCGCCGCTGTTGCAGAAGAACACCTGGGCGAGGCCGGCGCGATCGGCGAGCAGGCCCGCCAGCCGCGCCATCTCCGCGTTGTAGTAGGCGGGGCTGCAGTTGATCAGCCGCCCGGCCTGGAAGGCGATCGCCTCGGTCATCACGGACGGGGAGTGCCCGAGGCAGTTCACCGCCCAGCCCTGCACGAAGTCGAGGTAGGCCTTGCCCTCCTCGTCCTGGAGCCAGGAGCCGTGGCCCTCCACCATGACCACGGGGGGCCGGTCCGCCACCTTCATGACTGCCGTCAGATCAGTGCTCATGCTGTCCTCTCTTCGTGGGAATGGCCGGCCTCGCTCAGGGCGTCGGGGCGCTCGGCGCGCCGCTCCATGAGCCGGTCCGGGTGGCGCGCGTCGCGGAAGCCGTGCTGGCGGTAGAGCCCGTGGGCGTCCCGCGTGAACAAGGTCCAGAGGCGCAGGTTCTGTAGCTCGGGATGACTGGTGATGCAGGCCATGATCCGCGCGCCGACGCCGCGCCCCCGCTGGCCGGGGAGCACGAAGACGTCGCACACGTAGGCGAACGTGGCGCGGTCGCTGATGACGCGCGCGAATCCCACCTGCCGGCCGCCGTCGAAGGCGCCGAAGCAGATCGAGTGGCGGATGGAGCGCTCCATGACCTCGCGAGGAATCCCGGTGGCCCAGTAGGACGACCCGGCGAGGAAGTCGTGGACCGCGTCGAGGTCGAGCCGCGCGGGATCGGTGGTGACCAGGATGCCACCGTCGTGCCGCTCGTGGTGCATGAGGCTCACGCTCCCTTCCGGGCCGCGAGGGGGGCGCGCAGCCGCCGCTCGAGGAGCCGGGCGGCGGCCGGCCCGGTGGCGGCCACGAACACGGTGTCGTCGCCCGCGATGGTGCCGACCACCTCGGGCAGCAGGGCCTCGTCGAGGACGCGGGCGAGGGGATGGGCGCCCGCGGGCGGCGTGCGGATCACCACCAGCGAGGCGGCGGCGCGCACCGAGAGCACGAACTCGCCCACCGCCCGCTCGAGGGCGGAGCGCCGTGTCTCCGCGGGCACGAAGGCGCCCGCGGGGGTGGTCACGTAGCCGGTCGGGGTCTTGGCGAGCCCGAGCGTCTTGAGGTCGCGGGACAGGGTCGGCTGGGCGACCGCGATCCCGCGCCGGCGCAGCCGGCGCTGCAGCTCCTCCTGCGAGCGCACCCCGCCCTGCCCGACGAGGGCGAGGATCTCGCGCCGCCGGCGTCCGGTCTCGCCGCCTTCCGGTGCATATATATTCTTCATAGTAAATATTAATACACTAGACGGCGGCGCGCGGTCAAGCCCGTCCTTCCGGGGGCGGTTGCGCGGGCGGCCGCGGCTGGGATAGCGTGGGCGGGCGATGTCGAGACGCGCGTGGGCGTGGGGTGTGCCGGCCGCGGTGCTCGTGCTGGCCGCGCTCGCCGGGCTCTACGCCGCGTCCAGCCCGCGCTACGCGCTCTACCGCCTGGGAGTGGCGATGCAGCGGCACGACGTGGCCGAGGCCGAGCACTACTTCGACGTGGAGCGGATCGCGGACGGGGCCACCGAGGTCATCGTGGCCGACTACCTCGCGCGCCAGCCCGAGCCCACCAGCGCCGCCGAGACGGCCGGGCGGCAGCTCGCCGCCAGCATGGCCAAGCGCCGGCTACGGCCGCAGGTGATGACGCGGGTGCGCCTCGAGATCCGGCGCAGCGTGGAGCGCGCGGGCGTCCAGGCCACCGCCCTTGCGCTGCCGGTGGGCACGGTCGCGGTCTTCCGCGCGTTCCAGATCTCGAGCGCGGGGCCGGACGTCTGGGTCACCTACCGCGATCCCGGCCAGGGCCCGGTCCGGTTCCGGATGAGCCGCCAGGCCGGCCGCGGCTGGCAGATCAGCGAGCTCGACCCGGAATGGGTGCGCCGCCGGGCGCAGGAGGAGCCGCCGCGGATCCGCTAGCCCGGTCCGCGATCATCCCGGTCACCACGTTCCGCAGCAGCCGGAGCCCGACGTCGCCCTCGAGCGACATGATGGACTCGGGGTGGAACTGCACCGCGGCCAGCGGCAGGTGGACGTGCTCCACCGCCATCACGACGCCGTCCTCACTCTCCGCGGTCACCTCCAGCACGGACGGGAGCTTCTCGCGGATCGCGAAGAGGGAATGGTAGCGGCCCGCGGTGAACTCGCCCGGGAGACCGGCGAACAGCCGCCCACCCCGGACCTGGATGCGCGAGGCCTTGCCGTGCATCGGATAGTCGAGGACCCCGAGCTCGCCGCCCAGGTGCTCGACCAGGCCCTGCAGCCCCAGGCAGACCCCGAACGTGGGGATTCCGCGCGCGAGCAGCGCCTTCAACGTGCCGGACAGATCGAAATCGCTCGGGGTGCCCGGGCCGGGCGAGAGCACCACCAGGTCGGGGCGCAGCTCGTCGAGGACGCTCGCCGGGAACCCGGCCCGCCGCGTGGTGACCTCGGCGCCGGTCTGGCGAAGATAGTTCGCGAGCGTGTGGACGAAGGAATCCTGGTGGTCCACCAGGAGCACGCGCCGGCCCGCGCCGCCGCGCGCGGCCTCGACCCGCGCGCCCGCCTCCAGCCCGCGGGGGCGACGGAGGGCGTCGAGGAACGCGGAGGCCTTCAGCCGCGTCTCCTCCTCCTCGGCGTCGGGGTCGGAGTCGTAGAGGAGCGTGGCCCCGGCCCGCACCTCGGCCGCGCCGTCCTTGACCCGGATCGTACGGAGGGTGAGCCCGGTATTGAGGTTGCCGTCGAAGCCGAGCAGCCCGACCGCGCCGCCGTACCAGGCGCGGGGCGACCGCTCGTGGTCCTCCAGGAACTGCATGGCCCACGCCTTCGGAGCACCGGTGACGGTGACCGCCCACGTGTGCGCGAGGAAGGCGTCGAGCGCGTCGAAGCCGGGACGGAGTCGTCCCTCCACGTGGTCCACGGTGTGGATGAGCCGCGCGTACATCTCGATCTGGCGCCGGCCGATCACCCGCACGGTGCCCGGGACGCAGATGCGCGACTTGTCGTTGCGGTCCACGTCGGTGCACATCGTGAGCTCGGACTCGTCCTTGGCCGAGTTGAGCAGGGCCTGGATCTGGGCCGCGTCCGCGATGGCGTCGTGGCCGCGCGCGATCGTGCCCGAGATCGGGCACGTCTCCACGCGGTCGCCGTCCACCCGCACGTACATCTCCGGAGAGGCGCCCACCAGGTACTCGGCGTCGCCCAGGTTCATCAGGAAGCCGTAGGGGGCGGGGTTGCGCTCGCGCAGGCGCCGGAAGAGCTCCGATGGGGGCGAGGGGCAGGGCTCGAAGAAGGTCTGGCCGGGGACCACCTCGAAGAGATCGCCGCGCTTGAAGGCCTCGCGGGCCACGCGGACGACCGCCGCGTACGCGCCGGGCGCGTGGTCGCCCGTGCGGGGCACCGTCGCGGCCCCGGCGAATGGGCGCGAGGCCGCCGCCGCGCGCGGCAGGCCGGCGGTGGCGCGGCCGCCCACCTCGAAGTCGTAGCGCCGCCGCTGGGCCACCTCGCGGCGGTGGTCCACGATGAGCAATTCGTCGGGCAGGTAGAGGACGAGGTCGCGCTGGTCGGCCGGGCGCGGCAGCCGCGCGCGGATCGGCTCGAACTGGAACGCGAGATCGTAGCCGAAGGCGCCGTAGAGCCCGAGGTGCGGCTCCTCGGGGTGGCGGAAGAGCGCGATCAGCGCGCGGAGCAGCGAAAACACCGAGGGCTGGCGGCTTCGATCCTCTTCCGCGAAGCCCGCCGCGTGGGCCCGCGCGGTCACCGCCACCGCGTCGTCCGTCCGCTCGAAGTCCTCGATCTGATCGAGGCCCTGGAGCGCCTGGGCGATGGCGGGGAGCAGGACGAGGCCGCGGGGATTGAGCGCCTCCGCGCGGAGCCGGCGGCCGCGGGCCACCAGCGCGAGGAGCGGATCCACGAACCCCATGTCCCACCGGGTGTAGCGGCCGGGGTACTCGTAGCTCGACGCGAGGAGCACGCCGCGCCGCGCGTCGAGGGCGTCCACGACCGGCTCGATCGCGTTCGCCATCGGGATGGGCTCGACGGTCCGGTGGACGCGGATGCCGCCGCCGGTGAGGTAGCTGTCACTGGTCATGGCCGGAATCTCCCTTTCCAAGGAGCCGGCTCCCAGGCGGGGGCGAGAGAACACACAAGCCGCCCCAGCGTGGGGGCGGCTCCGGTCTCGCCTAGGTCACTCGCGCACGTGCTTGAGCCGGCGGGCCCGCCCCTCAGGGGGAGGGCCACCACCAGGACCAGGCGCCGGCACGCGTCGATTTCACGACCGGAAGAGTCGCAGAGACGGGCGCGCCTGTCAATGGGGCCGGGAATGGCTTGACTCATCGCGCGCCTCTGTGTTACTCCATCCTCCGGGCCGCTGCAGCTCCTCCCAATCCGGTCCCCACGAGGTCACCATGGCGCAAGTCGTTGGATTCATTGGGCTTGGTATCATGGGTCGTCCCATGGCCAAGAACCTGCTGAAGGCCGGATATCCACTGGTTGTCCACAGCCGGAGCCAGGGCCCGGTGCAGGAGCTGGTCGGGGCAGGGGCCAAGTCGGCCTCGAGCCCGAAGGACGTCGCGGCCCAGTCCGACGTCGTCATCACCATGCTGCCGAACTCCCCGGACGTGGAGCTGGTGGCCCTCGGCAAGGACGGCCTGATCGAGGGTGTCAAGCGCGGGCAGCTCTTCGCGGACATGTCCACGATCTCGCCGCTGGTCTCCCAGAAGGTGGGCAAGGCGCTCGGCGCGAAGGGCGTGCGCATGCTCGACGCGCCGGTCTCGGGCGGCGAGAAGGGGGCGATCGACGCCGCGCTGTCGATCATGGTGGGCGGCGAGAAGGCCGACTTCGACGCGGCGCTGCCGGTCTTCCAGGCGCTCGGCAAGACGATCACGCACCTGGGGCCGCTCGGCGCGGGCGGGTTCACCAAGCTCGCCAACCAGATCATCGTCGCGGTGAACCTCACCGCGCTCGGCGAGGCGCTCACGCTCGCGCGCAAGGCGGGGCTCGATCGCGCGCTCACGCTCAAGGCGCTGGGCGGCGGGCTGGCCGGCTCCAAGTGCCTCGAGCAGAAGACGGCCAACTACGTGTCGGGGACCTACAACCCGGGTTTCAAGATCGACCTGCACTTCAAGGACCTGGGCCTCATCATGGAGTCGTCCCGTGCCCTCGGCGTGCCGCTCCCCACCACCGCGGTGGTGCAGGAGCTGTTCAACGCCATGCGGGTCAAGGGCCAGGGCGGACTCGATCACTCCGGCGTGATCACGCTGCTCGAGGAGCTCGCGGGCGTGCCGGAGAAATCATGAGGGCGACCGTCGATCGCCCGGGCCTCGACTCGCAGGGCCGCTCGCCGCTCATCAAGATCCGCCGCGTCCGGAAGGGCGATCTCTCCAAGGTCCGCGACGTCATCGAGCAGGCCTTCGGCGATTTCTTCGAGCGGCAGGTGGGCACGCGGCCGCGCCAGGTGTTCGGCGGAGCCCAGTACGTGCACCATCGCTGGCTCATGGAGCCGTGGGGCTGCTTCGTGGCCGAGGAGGGCGACGGCAAGATCGTGGGCGCCGCGGTCGCGGTGATGTGGGGCACGGTGGGCGTGATCGGCCCGGTGGCGGTGCTGACCCACTACCAGAACCAGGACATCGGCCAGCAGCTCCTGAGTGCCTGCCAGGAGTTCTTCGACGAGAACAAGGCGACGCTGCAGGGACTGGCGACCTACCCCTACAGCCCCAAGCACCTGATCTTCTACCAGAAGTACGGCTACAAGCCGAAGGGCCTGGTGGTGGTGACGAGCAAGGCGCTCGACCGGACGCCGGTCGGCGGGCCGAAGCCCGCGCCCAAGGCCCCGGCCGCGGTGCGCCGGTACTCCACCCTGGAGGAGGCGCGCAAGAAGCAGGTGATGCAGAAGGTGCGGCGCATCACCAATCACTTCTGGCGCGGGCTCGACGTGAGCAAGGAGATCGAGATCGTCGACGGCCTCACCCTCGGCGACACGCTCCTGCTCGAGAAGGGCCGCGAGGTGATCGGCTTCGCGGTCTGCCACCTGCCGCCCAACAGCGAGGCGCCGCACGGCAGCGCCTACGTCAAGCTGCTCGCCATCGACAGCGCCCATCGGAAGCCCGAGCACCTGCAGGCCCTGCTCGCCGGGGTGGAAGACCTGGCCACCGCCGGCCAGCTCCAGCGGGTGGTGGTGCCCGCCTACACGTATTACTGGACCGCGTACCAGACGCTGCTCGAGCGCGGCTATCACGTGGACTTCACCATGGTCCGCATGAAGCGGGGCAAGCAGGAGGACTACGAAGACGCCAGCGATCTGGTGCTGGACGACTGGCGCTGATCGGCGTGGCGTTCGTGTTCCGGGCGGCCGTCGCGGCGGCCCTGCTGCTGACGGCCTGTTTCACGCTCGCCACGCCCCGGGTGGCCTCGTCGCACGCGATCGTGCTCGAGTCCTCCCCGAGCCACGAGGCGGTGCTGTCACACGCCCCTTCGCTGGTGACCCTCCGCTTCAATAGCCGGATCGAGAAGCGCTTCACGCGGGTGACCCTGGCCGTCGCGGACCGGGCGCCGGTGGCGGTGGCGGTGCCCGCCGGCGACGCGGAGGCCACGCCCGACCGGCTCACGATCCCGCTCGGGCCCCTGGGTCCCGGGGTCTACGTTCTGCGCTATCGCGTGCTCGCGGTGGACGGTCACATCACCGAGGGCGCGCTGCGCTTCACGGTCGGCGACGGCCGCTAGCGGCATGACGCAGCTGGCGGGCTTTCTCGACGTCCTGCTGCGCGGGTTCGGGACGGTGGGCCTCGCCGCGGCGGTCGGCGGCCTCGTCTACCTGCGGCTGGTGCTGCGGCCGCCGGCCGGCGCGACCGGCCTCACGGCCGCGGCCCGCGGCCGCGCGCTCACCCTCGTCATGGCGGGAGCGCTGCTCGCGGCGGTCGCCGAGCTCCTTCTCCTGCTGCTCGTGCACCCCTGGGCCCTCGCCGAGGACTCGGGGCGCTGGCCGCTGCGCGAGTTCCTCACCACCGAGTTCGGCCTGGCCGGGCTCGGCCGCGTCGCGCTGGCCCTCGGCCTCGCGGCGACGGTGCCGTGGATCCGGCGCGCTCCGGACCGCGCGCGCGCCTGGGCGGTGGCGCTCGTCCTGGGCGGCCTCCTCATGGCGAACGCGGCGTGGCTCGCCCACGCGGTGAGCCGGCTCCACGACCGCGGCCCCCTCATGCTGGGCACCGTGCTGCATCAGCTCGGCGCGATGGTCTGGGTCGGGGGGCTGCTCCACCTGGTCGGCTTCGCCCTGCTCTGGCGGCGCGCGGACGGCCCGGCCGCCGAGCCGCTCGGTGCGCGCGTGCTCGCGCGCTTCTCGGTCGTCGCCATCGGCGCCCTGATCCTGGTGCTGGCGCCCGGCCTCTACCTGTCGATCAACTATGTCGGCGGCTGGGGCGGCCTCATCGGCACCGGCTACGGGGTCATGGTGCTGACCAAGGTGGCGCTGCTGGGCTGCGCCCTGGTGCTGGGCGGTTTGAATCTCCTCATCCTGCGCAGGGGCGAGGCGGGCGCCCGGGCGATCGCCTCGCGCGTGCCCGCCTTCATCGAGGCGGAGGTGGGCCTGGGTCTCACGCTGCTGCTCGCGGCCGCCTCGCTCACCTCGCTGCCGCCGTCGGTGGACGTGGTGGCCGATCGCGCGACACCGTCCGAGGTGGCCGCCCGCTTCCAGCCCGCGATGCCGCGGCTCAGCTCGCCCCCCATCGCGCAGCTCCTGGCCGCGGCGGCCCCGATGGATGACACCCTGGCCATACGCCAGCCGGAAGAATACGCGTGGTCCGAGTACAATCACCACTCGGCGGGCTTCTTCGTTT
>DATFUK010000244.1:0-16868 GCA_035260865.1 Candidatus Methylomirabilota bacterium
CCCCCGCCGCTGCGCGAGATTCACGGCCACATCCTGGTGGCCGCGGTCGAGCAGATCCGCTTCTACGAGCGATTCACGCGGGCCAAGCAAGGCAATCCGGAGGTGGGCCTCGGCGACATGCTGGGCGACCCGTCGCTGCAGACCGCGAACCGCGAGCTCCACACCGCCTGGAACGAGATCGTCGGCCGGTATCCAAGTCTCGATCCCCTGAGCAGCGGGGCGATCGAGCTCCGCTTCTGCGGCTTCGACCCGCTGTAGTCCCGCGCTTGCCGGGTTTCTGGAGCCCCTGTACTGTGGGGGCCGCCATGGCGAGCGACCCCGAGCGTCCGACTCCCGGCCCCGCCCTCACGCCGGCCCAGGGGCGCCTGAGCGCGCTCTGGGAAGACCACGTGCGGTTCGAGTTCGCGACGCGCGACACCGAGGACACCCTCGCCACCATGGTCGAGGACGCCTACGTCAACCACATCCCGGTGCTGACCGGCGGCGTCGGCCGGGACGCGCTGCGGACGTTCTACTCCCGGCGCTTCATCCCGCAGATGCCCCCGGACACCGAGATGACGCCCGTCTCGCGCACCATCGGCGACGACCAGATCGTGGACGAGATGGTGTTCAGGTTCACGCACTCCATCCGGATGGACTGGATGCTGCCCGGACTGGCGCCCACCGGGAAGCGGGTCGAGATCCCGCTGGTCGCGATCGTGCGCTTCCGCGACGGCAAGCTGGCCCACGAGCACATCTACTGGGACCAGGCCTCGGTGCTCGTCCAGCTCGGCCTGCTCGATCCCGCGATCCTGCCGGTGGCCGGCCGCGAGAGCGCCCGCAAGGCCCTCGATCCCCGGCTGCCGTCCAACGTGCTGATCGAGCGCGCGGACCGGGCGCTCGGGCATCCGCCCCAGGCCAAATGAGCGCCCGTCGGGCCGCGCGGTACGGTATGCTCTACGGCAATCGCGGCTATCCCGCAACGTAGCGGAGACCAATCGCCCTATGTCGAACACGAGCCCCACCGCGCTGCTCCTGAACGTCGGTCACGCGATGGACCACCTCTTCCTGCTGATCTTCGCCACCGCGGTGGCCGGGATCGCGGCGCAGTGGGGGATGGTCTGGCAGGACCTGATGCCCTACACGGTGGGCGCCTTCGTGATGTTCGGGCTGGGCTCGTTGCCCGCGGGGCGCCTCGGCGATCTCTGGGGCCGGCGCGTGATGATGATCATCTTCTTCCTGGGGCTCGGAGGCGCCGGGCTGGTGGTGTCGGCGGCCCAGCGGCCCTGGCAGCTCGCGGTCGCGCTCACCCTGATGGGGGCCTTCGCGTCCATCTATCACCCGGTGGGCATCCCGATGATCGTGCAGAACTCGACGCGCCCGGGCTTCACCATCGGCCTCAACGGGCTCGCGGGCAACCTGGGCATCGCCTTCGCGGCGATCCTGACCGGCTTCCTGGTCCAGCAGGTGGGCTGGCGCATGGCCTTCGTGGTCCCGTCCCTGCTCGCGATCACGTGCGGCGTCGCCTTCGCACTCGTCGTTCCCCGGGAGGAGATGGCGCCCGCCAAGAAACCCCGGCGCCAGGTGGACCTGCCGCCCTCGCTGCTGGCGCGGATCTTCTTCGTGATGTCGCTCGCCGCGGTGTCGAGCAGCATGATCTTCAACTTCACCACCAACGGGAACAACCAGCTCCTCGCCGAGCGGCTCCGCGGCCTGGTGGACAATCCGGCGACCCTCGGCGTCCTCCTCGCGGTGGTCTACGCGATCGCCTCGTTCGCCCAGATCGTGGTGGGCAAGCTCATCGATCGTTACCCGCTCAAGTACGTCTACCTGCCCATCGTGGCCGCGCAGGTCCCGCTCTTCGCGCTGGCCGCGCGCTCGGAGGGCTGGGCGCTGTACGCCCTCATGCTCCTGTTCATGGTGGTCGTGTTCGGCGCCATCCCGTTCATCGACGCCATGATCGTGCAGTACGTGGACGATCGGATGCGCTCCCGGGTGGCCGGCATGCGCCTCGCGGTGTCCTTCGGGGTCAGCGCGCTCGCGGTGTACCTGCTGGGGCCGACGGTCAAGGCGGCGGGCTTCACCACGCTGCTGCTGGTGATGGCGGGCATCTCGTCGCTCACCACGCTCTTCGTGTCACTGCTGCCCGGCCGCATCCCGTCCCACGCGCCCGCCGCCGCGCCCGCGCCGGCGCGCTAGCGCGGCGAGCGGGAGGCCGTCCGTGCCCGATCCGGCCTTCACTCCGGGCGCGCACCGGCTCGCCGAGCCGCGCTGGTTCGAGGATCTGCAGCTGGGCGAGCGCTTCCTCAACCCCTCCCGCACCATGACCGAGGCCCTCTTCGCCGCCTTCCAGCTCGCCTCCGCCGACAACCATCCGATCCATTACGACCGCGAGTACTGCCACACCCATGGCCACCGCGACCTGCTCGCCCACGGGCTCCTCGTCACCGCGCAGGCCGCGGCCGGCGCGGGCATGTTCCCGCACGGGATCGGCGAATCGCTGATCGCGTTCCTCGAGCAGTCGTCCCGCTTCCTCAAGCCGGTCTACGTGGGAGACACCGTGTACCCGGCGCTCACCATCACCGCGCTCGAGCCCGGGCGCACCACCGGGGTGGTCGTCATGCGCGCCACCGTGCACAACCAGGCGGGCGATCTGGTGATGGAAGGCGAGCACCGGTACCTGCTGCGGCGAAAGCGGCCCGCCTGATCTCCCTCCCGTCCGGCCCGAGCGCGCGCTGATGCCGCGTCCGGATACCCGCCGCTGGCTGATCGTGGGCGCGCTCTTCGTGGTGAGCTACGGCATCTCGACGCCGCTCGCCGCCTACGGCGTCTTCCTCCCCGTGCTCGCCGAGCACTTCGGCTGGAGCCGCGGCGCGATCTCGGCCGCGCTGTCCGTCAACCTGCTGGTGGGCGGCGTGGCCGGCTTCGGGGTCGGCGCGCTCGCGGACCGCCGCGGTCCCCGCCTGCTCCTGGTGGTCACGGTGGTCCTGGCCGGCACCGCCTTCGCGCTCGTCTCGGTGGTCACCGCACTCTGGCAGCTCTACCTGCTCATCGGGATCCTGGGCGGCATCGGCATGTCGAGCTTCTATCTGCTGAGCACCGCCACCGTCACCCACTGGTTCGACGAGCGCCGGGGCCTGGCGCTCGCCCTGGTGCTGGTAGGGTTCAATCTCGGCTACATCAGCGGCGGCCCGCTGGCTGCCTGGCTCATCACGAACATGGGCTGGCGCGCCGCCTACTGCGTCCTGGGCGGCGGCTGCGGGCTGCTGAGCTTCTGCGCCGCGATCACGGTGCGCCTCCCGCGCCCCACCGAGCGGCGCGACCTCCTGCGGGCGGCGCCAGGCCCGGTCGGCGCGGGGGTGACGCTGCGCCAGTCCCTCGCCGACCCGCGCCAGTGGGGACTGAATCTCTCCTGGCTGCTGCTCGGCGGGCTCGCCATCATGATCTCGGTGCACGCGGTCCCGTTCGCGCGCGACCGCGGCGTGAGCCTGGCCGACGCCTCGCTCGCCCTGACCGCCTACGGGATCGGCTCGGTGGCGGGACGGCTCACCGCGGGATTCATCTCGGACCGGGTCGGCACGCGCCTCACCATCAACGTGGCCTACGTGTTCGAGATTGTCGCGCTGCTCGGGCTGCTGTGGTTTCCGTCGCGGGCGGCGCTGCTCGCCTCGCTCGTGCTGTTCGGGGTCGGGTTCGCCGCCTCCGACACCATGGTCGCCAAGGTGATCCCGGAAGTCTTCGGGGTGCGGGCGATCGGCGCCATCATGGGGATCCTGACGCTCGGCTGGCGCCTGGGCGCCGCGATCGGCCCCGCCGCGGCCGGCTTCCTCTATGACCTGACCGGCTCCTACACGCTCCCGTTCGGCGCGGCCCCGCTCGCGGTCGCGCTGAGCTGGCTTCTCTTCACTCTCAGCACTTCCCGTCCCCGCACATCAGCGCATGTTGCCGGTGTGGCCCAATGAGTATCTCCCCGGCTGCGGCCACACCGTGAGGCCGTGCGGCTCCTTGCCGACGCGGATGCTGCGGACCTCGCCGCTGGTGGTGTCGATGGCGTAGACCAGGTTGTCGAAGCGCCCGGAGAGCCACAGCACCTTGCCGTCGATGCTCACGTTGCCCATGTCGGGACTGCCCCCGCCGGGAATCGGCCAGGTCGCCACGATCTGGCGGGTGGCGAAGTCGATCACCGAGACGCTGCCCTTGCCCTTGGGCGGCCCGAAGACGTGCGACGTGCCGCGATTGGCCACGTAGAGCTTGGTGCCGTCGCGGCTCGGGTACAGTCCGTGGGTGCCGATCCCGGTCTTGATGAACGCGGTCTCGGTGAAGGTGGCGCCGTCCACCACGAAGACGCCGCCCGCCTTCATGTCGGCCACGAAGTAGCGGCTGCCGTCGGGCGAGCTGCGGATGTCCTGGGGCATCCCGCCCCGCGAGAGCTTGAGATAGCCCAGCACCTTCCGGTTGGCGAGGTCGATGCGGGCGAGGCTGCCCTGGAACTCGCACGTGAAGATGGCGATGCGCCCGTCGATGGAGAAGTCGGCGTGGTTGATGCCCTTGCACTGGGGCACCTCGATCGAGTACTGCATCGCCATCGTCTGGGGATCGCGGAAGTCGAGCCGCTTGAGCGCCTCCGCCACCACGATCGCCGACTTCCCGTCCGGCGTGAAGTACATGTTGTACGGGTCCTCGACCATGATGGTCTTGCCCGGCTTGCCGGTGGTGGGATCGATGGGGGTGAGGCTCCCGTCCGGGCGCCCCTCCGCGTTGTTCGTCACCCACAGCGTCTTCATGTCCCACGAGGGCACCACGTGCTGCGGGTTGATGCCCACCGCGAAGCGGTCCACCACCTTCATGGTGGCCGGATCGATCACGGTCACGTCGTTGCCCTGCCGGTTCGGCACGTAGATGCGCGGGAGCGCGCCCGCCACCGCGGGGCTGAGCTTGTCCGAGCGGATCTCGCTGTAGAGGTTGGCGGGATCCGGCACCGGCGGCATGCCCGGCACGGTCTCGACCGGGCGCGCGCCCTGCGCGGCGGCGACCCCGGCCCACAGGGCGACGATCGAAGCGATCCAGCGCAGCGTGGCAGCCATACGTGTCGTCTCCTCAGCGATGCGAGATGGATTTTCGGACCGCGTCCACGGTCCGGCTCACGATCAGCTCGACGCCCGGCCGGCCCAGCTCGGCGGTGGCGCGGGTCGGGTCGCCGTCCACCCCGTCGCCGGGGCTCCCGGGGCGCAGGCGATCCGCACGGACCAGGCGCGCGTCGGTGGCCAGCATCAGCGCGGTGTCGGTGAGCCCGGCGTGCCGGCCCAGCTCGGCTTCGGAGTAGCCGCGCGCGCGGAGCAGCCGCGGCACCTCGGTCTCGGCGGCCCGGTAGTACTCCTCGATCGCGTGCACGCGCGCGCCGCCGGCGGCCCACTCGCGGTTGAGCCGCGCCGCGACCGCCTTCTGTCCCGCCTGGGTGGAGCCGTGGTCGCCGAGCAGGACGATGTTCCGGAAGCCGTGCTGCTTGAAGCTCCGGGCCGCCCACTCCAGCACCTTCTGGAACGCGTCGTCCGGGGTGGTGATGGTGCCGGGATAGCGCATGTGGGCGGTGGGCGGGGTGATCGCGCCTTCCGGCACGTAGGCGATCACCGGCGCGACCAGGGCATCGCCGAGCTGCCGCGCGACATCCTGGGAGAGCGCCTTCACCCGGGCGTTGTGCTTGCCCAGCGCCATGTGCGGGCCGTTCTGCTCGGTGCCGCCGACCGGGATGATGATGGTGGTCTTGCCCGCGCGGACCGCGTCGCGGACCTCCGTCCAGGTGAGCTCCTCGAGGAGCACGCTGTCGGGGGTCTGGGCTCCCGCCCCGGCCGCCGTCGCGAGCACGCCGAGGGCCGCCGCCAGGATGTGCGATCGCATCGGAATGATCATAATCCTTAAACAATTAACCACCTGTCATGTTTCCCGCCCCGGGGGCTCCGCTTGACAGGTGGGGGCCCAGAGCCTAGTGTTCCCCCGTGCAAGTCAGGTCCGAAGGGGTGCTCGGCACGACGACCGTCGCGCCGCACCGGCTTCGATGGAGCCGCCAGCTCCGCCGCGTCACCCACAGCGCCGTGGTCGTCGGCGGCGCGGTCTGCGTGGTCGCCATCGTGCTGGTGGCCGCCTTCGCCGGCTCCATCGCCCCGCGCGACCCGGACGACCAGAACTTCGACCTGATCGAGGCCCGGCCGAGCGCCCAGGCCCTCTTCGGCACCGATCGCTTCGGGCGCGACGTGCTGAGCCGCGTCATCCACGGCACCCGCATCTCGCTCTACGTGGCGGTGACCTCGATCGCGGTGGCGATGGCGCTCGGGGGAATCCTCGGGCTGGCCGCGGGCTACCTGGGCGGGACCTGGGACAACGTCATCAACCGGGTGCTCGACATCTTCTTCAGCATCCCCGGGCTGCTGCTCTCGGTCGGGGTCGCCGCGATGCGCGGACCCGGCGTCAACAGCGCGGTGATCGCGATCGCGGTGGTCTACGTGCCGCTCTTCGCCCGGGTCATGCGCGGGCCGGTGCTCGCCGAGCGGGAGAAGGAGTACGTGGAGGCCATTCGCGCGCTCGGCGCCACCCGCTGGGTGGTCGCGCTGAAGCACGTGCTGCCCAACGTGATCTCGCCCTTCGTCGTCCAGGGCACGGTGGCCCTCTCGCAGGCCATTCTCATCGAAGCGTCGCTGAGCTACCTGGGCCTCTCCGCCCAGCCCCCCACCCCGTCCTGGGGCAACATGCTGAACGAGGGACGGACCTATCTCGAGACCGCGCCGTGGATCTCGGTCTTTCCGGGCATCGCGATCATGATCACGGTCCTCGCCTTCAATCTGCTGGGCGACGGCCTGCGCGACGTCCTCGACCCCGGCGCCCGCTGATCCCGACACAGGAGGAACGACCATGCCCATCGACCACGGCTCGCCCTGCTCCCACCTCAGCCGCCGCCAGCTCCTCAAGGCGGGCGGCCTCACGCTCGGCGCCCTCGCGGTCGGCCGGCGCGCCGCCGCGCAGAGCCCGAAGCCGGGCGGCAGCCTGATCTCGGCGCAGGCCACCGAGGCCACCGGGCTCGACCCGCAGCTCGTCCCCGCGCTCTCGCGCAGCCGGCGCTCGCCCATGATGTACAGCCAGCTCGTGCGCTTCGACGAGAGCATGACCCCGAATCCGGAGCTGGCCGAGTCGTGGGAGACGAGCAAGGACGGCCTCATCTGGACCTTCAAGCTCCGCCAGGGCGTGAAGTTCCACGACGGCCAGGAGCTGACCTCCGCGGACGTGAAGTTCACCTTCGACCGCCTCTTCGAGAAGTCCCCGGGCAAGTCCGACTTCATCGCGGTGGACAAGGTGGAGCCGGCCGGCAAGTACGCGGTGAAGTTCGTGACCAAGGAGCCGTTCGCGGGGCTGCTCGCGGCCCTCGGCGGGTTCTGGGGCTTCATCATCAGCGAGGCGGGCATCAAGAAGCACGGCGACCTCAACAAGGCCGCGCTGGGAACGGGCCCCTTCATGCTCGAGGACTGGAAGGTGGAGCAGCAGCTCGTGCTGAAGAAGAACCCCTACTACTGGAAGAAGGGTCTCCCCTACGTGGACGAGCTGGTGCTCCGCGTCATCCCCGACGAGGCCAACATCGTGGCCGCGCTGCGCACCGGGCAGATCCACCACGCCTTCATCGAGGACAACAAGAACTACAACCTGCTCAAGGACGAGAAGACCCTCACCGGCTACCGCAGCTCGCGCCTCGGCTACGACTACCTCAACATCACCGCGACCCGCGGCCCCCTCAAGGACGTGCGGGTGCGGCAGGCCATCAGCTGGGCGGTGGACCGCAGCCAGGTGCTGCGGGTGGCCGCGGCCGGCTTCGGGCGCCTCACCGCGCCGGCCACCGCGCCGATGAAGCAGTGGCAGCTCCCCGAAGAGGCGTGGATGAAGTACTACAAGCCGGACGTCGAGAAGGCCAAGAAGCTGATGGCGGAGGCGGGCCAGGCGGCCGGCTTCACCGTGAAGTGCATGGTGATCCCGACCTTCCCGACCATGGTGGCGGGGGCGCCGGTCATCGCCAACCAGCTCAAGCGCATCGGCATCACCATGGAGATCGAGCAGGTCGAGTACGCGATCTGGATCAAGCGGTGGCTCGCCAAGGACTTCGACATGACGATGAACACCACTCCGGGCTACGCCGACCCGGACACCGCGTTCTTCCGCGCGCTGCACTCCACCAAGGGCCAGAACTGGAACAGCTGGAGCGTGCCGGACCTGGACGGGCTGCTCGAGGAGGGCCGGCGCACGATGGACCAGAAGAAGCGCAAGGAGATCTACGACCGGGTGCAGATCCAAATTCTGGAAAATGTCCCGCACCTCTGGCTCTTCTCGGCCGAGACCATCGACTTCACCCAGGCGAGCGTCAAGGGCTTCAAGCAGCATCCCACGACGCTCCTCTACGGCTTCGACGGGGCCTGGCTGGATAAAGCCTAGAATGCTTGTTCTGATCTGGGGGGGAGCGGCGCCGCTCCTCCCCCAGACCCCCCCACCACATTCATCCGGGCGCGCGCGCTCGTTTCCGCATTGTGCGCGGACAATCCGGGCGCGCCATCTCGCGTGACGCGATACCTGGTCGTTCGCCTGTACTCGATGGCCCTCACGCTGCTGGGCCTGACGGTGCTGGTGTTCCTGATGCTGCGGCTGATCCCGGGCACGGTGGTCGAGCAGATGATCGGCGCGGACGCCATCGCCAGCCCGGCGATGGTGGCCGAGCTGAAGCGGTTCTTCGGGCTCGACCAGCCGTGGTACCTGCAGTACGGGCGCTGGCTGGGCCGGCTCGTGCAGGGGGACTTCGGCACCTCGTGGCGGACCGGCAAGCCGGTGGTCGCGCTCATCCTGGAGCGGCTGCCGGTCACCCTGGAGCTGACCATGTTCGCGATGGTGTTCGCGCTCCTGCTGGGCGGGACCGCCGGCATCGTCTCCGCGGTCCGCCGCGACCAGGCGGTGGACAACGTCACCCGCGTGGGCACCCTCCTCGGCCTCTCGGTGCCGGTATTCTGGCAGGGGACGATGCTCATCCTCTTCTTCTCGCTCTACCTGCGCTGGATGCCCCCGGTGATGTGGGTCGACTTCTGGGCCGACCCCCGGCGCAACCTCACCATCATGCTGCTCCCCGCGCTCTGCCTCGGCACCGCGAGCGCGGCCAACATCGCGCGCACCACCCGCGCGTGCATGCTCGACGTGCTCAACTCGGAATACATCCGCACCGCCGCGGCCAAGGGGCTGGCCTCGCGCGTCGTCGTGCTCAAGCACGCCCTGCGCAACGCGCTCATCCCGGTGGTCACGGTGGTGGGGCTCCAGATCGGCATCCTGCTGGGCGGCACCGTGGTGGTGGAGGAGGTCTTCACCCTCCCCGGCATCGGCCGCCTGGTGCTGTGGTCCATCTACCAGCGCGACTACCCGCTGACCCAGTCCACCATCCTCTTCATCGCGGTCCTGTTCATGACCATCAACCTGGCGGTGGATCTGCTCTACAGCTATCTCGATCCGCGGATCCGCTACAGTCGCTGAATCCCACGGAGGCATTCATGCGCGCAGCCGTTCTCTTCGAGCAGGGCAAGCCCCAGCGGGTCGAGGAGGTCGCCCTCGAGGCCCCGCGCCAGGGCGAGGTGCTGGTGCGCATGGCCGCGAGCGGCGTCTGCCACAGCTGCCTGCACGCCGCCGACGGCTCGTGGAAGGGCGTCCCCCTGCCGATCGTGCTGGGCGACGAAGGCGCCGGCGTGGTGGAGACCCTCGGCCCCGGAGTGACGGAGCTGAAGGTGGGCGATCACGTCATCCTCTCGTGGGCGCCCACGTGCGGGCGCTGCCACTACTGCGTGATCGGCCGGCCCAACCTCTGCGAGCGCCGCCAGCCCGGCCGGGGCGTGCTGCCCGACGGGACGACCAGGATGAGTCTTGGCGGCTCGCCGGTCTACCACTACGGTCACGTGGCCACCTACGCCTCGCGCACCGTCGTGCACGAGTCGTGCGCGATCCGCATCGACCCCGCGATGCCGCTCGACCGCGCGGCCCTCATCGGCTGCTCGGTCATGACCGGGGTCGGCGCGGTGATCAACACCGCCGCGGTGCCCCCGGGGGCCAGCGTGGCCGTCTTCGGGGTGGGCGGCGTCGGCCTCAACGTCATCCAGGGCGGCGCGATGGTCGCCGCGCATCCGATCATCGCGGTGGATCTCCTCGCATCGAAGCTCGACCTCGCGCGCGCGGTCGGCGCCACCCACGCGATCGACGCATCGAAGGAGGACCCGGCCGCCGCCATCCGCGCCATCACCGGCCGCGGCGCCGACTTCACCTTCGTGGCGGTGGGCGCCACGCGCCCGATCATCCAGGCGGTGGACGCGCTGGCCCCGGGCGGCACCTGCGTGCTGATCGGGGTGCCCGAGACCGGGGCCACGATTCCCCTCGACGTGCGCCCTCTGGTCACCGGCGAGCGGGTGATCCGCGGCTCGAGCTACGGTAGCGCGCGCACCCGCGAGGACCTGCCGCGGCTGGTGAGCCTCTACCAGGCCGGCAAGCTCCGCATCGACGAGATGATCACCCACCGCTACGCGCTGGAGGACGCCAACGAGGCGTTCCGCGCGCTCGCCGCCGGCGAGCTCGGCCGCGGCGTGATCGTGTTCTAGCCGTGAGGGAGATCGTCTTCGCGCTCGAGTTCCGGGGGCACGGCGGTCCGGTGCCCGGCTCCACCACGAAGCGCCAGGCCCGCACCACCGCGCCGAGCCAGGCGTGGCGCGCGGTGCTGGGGCCGGGCGGCGTGACCGCGGCCATCGAGCCCGTCGCGGGCGAGTCCGCGGTGCTGGAGTCGCGGGTCGAGCGCGACCCAGACGGCACTTTCGTGGAGGACGGGACCATCACGTACGGGGCCGCGGGCTCCGTCACCTTCGACACGGTGGGCCGGGGCCACGTAGGACCGGCGCCGCACGGCCGCGGGAGTCACGGGGTGGTGATGTGGCGGATCACCGGCGGCGAGGGCCGCTTCGCGGGGGCGCGGGGCCTCATCACGTCGAACTTCACGGTGACCCCCGACGGTCTGGTGACCGACGACCACGTCGCCCGGCTCTACCTGCCGGACTGACGCGAAATCCGCCGAGCGCGGCGCCAGGTCACGGGAGGGCGACATGGAAGCTCCCATCAGGTACGCGAAGAGCGGTGACGTTCACATCGCCTACCGCGTGTTCGGCGACGGCCCGCGCGACATCGTGCTGATCCCCGGCACGATCTCGCACGTCGAGCTCCTGTGGGAGCTGCCGATCAACGAGCACCTGCTCAAGCGGCTCACCGCGTTCGCGCGGGTGATCGTGTTCGACAAGCGCGGGCAAGGACTCTCCGACCGGGTCGCGGAGCAGACGCTCGAAGAGCGGAGCGGCGACGTGCGCGCGGTGATGGACGCGGCGGGCTCGGAGCGCGCCACCATCTATGGCTGGTCCGAGGGCGGCCCGATGTGCCTGATGTTCGCGGCCACGTACCCGGAGCGCACGGCCGCCCTCGTGCTCTACGGCACCTTCGCGTCGATGAGCGCCGAACCGTGGGGGGTGACCCGCGAGCGGCTCGATCTGTTCCTCGGCGAGCTGGACAAGCGCTGGGGCCAGGGCGTGCTCGGTCTTCTCAATGTGCCGAGCCGGCGCGGGGACCAGGCCTTTCTCGAGCGGTTTGCCCGGATCGAGCGTGCCGCGGCCAGCCCCGGATCGGTCCTCTCGCTGATCCGGGCCAACTACGAGGTCGACGTCCGCCATCTCCTGCCCGCCATCCGGGTGCCGACCCTGATCCTCCATCGCGCCGGCGATGAGCTCGTTCCGGTCAGGACGGGCCGCTACCTGGCCGAGCACATACCCGGGGCCACCTACGCCGAGATTCCCGGGACCGACCATTTCGTGGTCGATCCGGAGACCCAGGACATCATCGCGGACCAGATCGAGGAATTCATCACCGGCGAGCGGCGTCGGCTGGAGCCGGATCGGGTGCTGGCCACCGTGATGTTCACCGACATCGTCGCGTCGACCCAGCGCGTGGCCGAGATGGGGGATGGGCGATGGCGTGAGCTGCGCGGCAGCTGGCACGCCATGATGCGAAGAGAGCTGGCCGCATTCCGGGGCCGCGAGGTGGACACCGCGGGTGACGGCCTGCTCGCCACCTTCGACGGCCCGGCCCGGGCGATCCGCTGCGCGTGCTCCGTGCGCGAGCGGGTTCACGCCCTGGGGCTCCAGGTGCGCACCGGCCTGCACACCGGCGAGTGCGAGCTGGCCGGCGACGGCGTGGTCGGCATCGCGGTGCACATCGGCGCCCGCGTCGCGGCCCTGGCCGGCCCGGACGAGGTACTCGTCTCCAGCACCGTGAGAGATCTGGTCGCGGGCTCCGGCCTCCAGTTCGTCGACCGCGGCACCCACCGCCTCAAGGGCGTCCCCGACGACTGGCGCCTCTTCGTCGTCCAGGAGGGCGGATCGCGATAGACCGCGGGAAGCCTCAGCCCTTGACCGATCCCGCGGTGAGCCCCTGCACCATGTACTTCTGGAAGATCAGCACGAGCAGGACCGCGGGCAACGCGCCCAGGAAGCCGGACGCCGCGATCACCGAGTAGTCCACGTTCACCTGCCCGTTCATGGCCGCGATGACCGGGGGGAGCGTCGTCGTGCCCGGCTTGGTGTTGAGCACCTGGGCCACCACGAACTCGTTCCAGCACAGCATGAACGTGAAAGCCCCGCCCGCCACCAGGCCCGGCCCCGAGACGGGGAGCACCACCCGCCAGTAGGCCTGCAGGCGATTGCAGCCGTCGACGAGCGCGCTCTTGTCGAGGTCGGCCGGGATCGTCTCGAAATAGGCCTTCATGATCCACACCGTGAATGGCAGCGTGAACGAGCAGTAGGCGATCACGAGCCCGGTCAGGGTGTTCTGCAGCCCGAGCGCCCGGAACATCACGAAGAAGGCCGGGATCAGCACGATGGTGGGCAGCATGCGCGTGAACAGCAGCGCGAAGAGCGAGAAGGTCTTGAGCGGGAACCGGAACCGGGCGTAGGCGTACCCGGCGGTGGTGCCGACCACGAGGTTCACGATCGTGACCGCCGAGGCCACGATCAGCGTGTTCAGCATCGACGGCAGGATCTTGGCGGCCTGGCCTTCGGCGTGGAAGCGCACGAGGCCGAGGATCATCCGGTAGTTCTCCAGCGTGACCTCGGGCGGGACGAACGGCAACGGCCGCGCGACCAGGTTCCGCTGGTAGGAGACACTCGTGACGAAGAGCCAGATGAAAGGCCCGATGAGCCAGAGGGCAACCACCGCGATGAGGCCGTAGAGGAGCGCACGGCTCCGGGCGGAGCGCTTCCGGTAGCTACCGCCCCGGTACCGAGGTCTCGCCGCCACCGTCGCCACGCGATCAGGCCTCCGGCTCGAAGCGGGCCAGGATGAGCCGGTGGTAGATGAAGGTCAGAAGCAGGCAGAGGCCGGTGAGCGTGTAGAGGATCGCGGTGCCGGGACCGAACTTGAAGAAGGCGAAGCTCGTCTGGAACCCGAGCCACGAGATCGTGGTGGTCTCATTGGCGGGCCCGCCCGAGGTCAGAATGTAGATCAGATCCAGCATCAGGAAGCCGTTGACCGTGCACAGCACCAGCACCAGGAAGAGGATGGGCCGGAGCGCGGGCAGCGTCACGTAGAGGAAGCGCTGCCAGTAGCCCGCGCCGTCCACCTCGGCGGCCGCGTAGAGATCCTCGGAGATCGACTGCATGCCGGCCAGGAAGAGGAGGGTCGCGAACGGGGCCTGGTTCCACATGTACACCGACACGAGCATGTTGAGCGCGCTGAAGCCGTCCTTGAAGAATGCGATGGACCCGGTCAGCAGCCCGAGCCGCTGCATGTAGCCGTTGAACGCGCCGAACTCGAAGTCGAGGATGCCGATCCAGAGCAGCCCTACCACGATGCGCGACAGCGACCAGGGGACGAGGAGGAGGCTCCGCATCAGGGGACGCCCCGGGAAGCGCTCGTTCAGCACGAGGGCCACCCCGAGGCCGACGAGAGTTGCCTCGATCACGAAGGCGCCCACGAAGTAGAGCGTGCGCCAGAGAGAATCCCAGTAGAGCGGATCCGAGAAGACCTGCAGGTAGTTCTTCAGCCCCACCCAGCGGTAGAGCGGCAGCCGCATCCCGAACAGCTCGATGGCGGCGCCGCCCGCGCGGAGCAGGTTGACATCCGTGAAGGACAGCCAGAGCGAGTAGGCGAGCGGGAGCGCGACCACCACCACGATGGCGAGGACGGCCGGGGCCACGAGCAGCCAGGCGAAGGAGACCTCGGACAGGCGGATGGAGCGCAGCCCGAGGCGAGGCACCGGCACCGGGGTCGGGATCCCCTGGGGGATCGTCGAGCGGCGGAGATCGGGGACCAACTAGGCCAGCGACTTTTGGAGCGCGACCAGGTCCTTCAGGCCCTTGGGCACCGTCGTCGTGCCGCGGATGATGTTGTGGACGGTGGCGACCGCCTTGGTGTCGTACTCGCCGTACCAGGGCTCCTTGTAGGCCGCGATGACCTTGCCCTTCTTGTACTGCTCGCGCAGGAGCTTGAGGTCGATCCACCGATCGTAGGACGAGATGATCTCGGGGTGGTCGTACATCTCCGGGTACGGGTTGTCGAGGCCCGAGATCAAGCACCACTGCCGCTGGACGTACCAGTCACCGTTCAGGTTCCCGCCCAGGAACTTGGTGAGCTTCCACGCGTCCTCGAGGGCCTTGCTCTTGGCGTTCACCACGTAGGAGTCGGTCCACATGTAGGTCTGGCCCGTCCCCGGATACATCGCCATCTTGGCCTTCTTGGGGGCGAGCTTCGAGTTCTCGGGCTCCCCCGCGATGGTCTTCAGATAGTACGAGTGATTGGTGTGGTAGGCGTAACGCCCCGTCCAGAAGAGGCGGTGGGTATCGGTGGATGAGGTCTTGGTCAGAACCTCGGGATTCACGAGGTCCGCCTTGTAGACCTTCTGCCAGCGCTCCATCGCGCGCGCCACCCCGGGCTCCTGATCCACGATCACCCGGTTCTTCGCGTCGAAGACGTTGGCCCCTTCCGAGAAGCAATCGGTCATGAACTGGGGCATGGTCCCCGACGGGCTGTTGTTCCAGTTGGGGAGGAACGGGGTGTCGCTGACCTTGTCGCGCTTGAGCTTCGTGCAGTGCTCGACCAGCTCGTCCCAGCTCTTCGCGGGCGCCTTGATGCCGGCCTGCTGCAGCATCGGCTCGTTGTAGATGAGCACGAAGAGGCTCGTGAAGTAGGGCAGGCCGAGGAGCTTGCTGCCGTCCTTGCTCTTCAGGCTGTCCAGGTTCGCCGGGGTCATCTTCTTCTTGAGCTCGTCGGTGCCGGGCAGGTCGTCGACCGGCCGGATCAGGCCGTTCTCGTACCAGCGCTCGCGGTTGTTGTGGTTGCAGTACATCACGTCCACGATCTCGCCCGCGAACGCGCGCGTCTCCATGGTGGGGTGGTAGGCGGTCCACGGGATCGCCTCGTACTTCACCTGCCCGCCGTGCTTCTTGTTGTAGAAGTCGACGTAGTCCTTCACGGTGTCGGGCTTGAAGACCCATCCCGAGAAGTTGAGGGGCTTGTCCGCCCGGACACTCCGGAGAGCGCCCTCCCCCAGCACCGCTCCCACGCCGAGCAATCCCGCGTTCCCGAGAAAGCGCCGCCTACTGATCGTGCTCATGAACTGGATCCTCCTCTTGAAGGTGCATACTTCGGCAGTGACGAGCGCTCGATCCGGTGAACGCTGGCGCGATTCTGGGACAGCGCCTCCGGCTTGTCAAGGCGCGCGGCCCCCCGCGTAGTGTCTCAGCTTGATTCCTTTGTCATCCGAGCCCCGACGTTGCCATCTGCGGCCTCAGTCACCCGATGGCGCCCAGCATTCCACCCGTTCCGGGGGCCTGACACGTATGACTCTACGTGAATGGCGCCCTCGCCCTCGGCTCAGTCGCGCTCATGGTGGCGCTCGTGCTCACTCTCCTGAACGCGCGCGATCGTCGGCGTGACCGTGCCGCCGCGGTCGTCCGGTGCGGGTGCGCGACGGCCCATCTGCGCGGCGTGATCGCAGTCCGGGTGCATGCGCCGTTACTGTCACGCCGGACCGTAGCGTTCCTCGACATGCCGGCATGCGTCGCCGCCGACGCCTGGCCGACGATGCGGCGTCTGGCCGACGTGCTGCCGTCCGACATCGGCCTCGTCATCGAGACGTGTCTAGATCGGCGCCTGAACGTCTCCCGGCCGGCTGGTCACCCGGCCACCCATCCATACCAACAGCCGTGGCTCGGGTCGGCGCCCTCGGCGAGATACGCCATCCTCGTCCGGATCAGATAGTCCTTGGGAATGCCCTAGGCTCGCACGCGGCGTCGAGGCTTCCTATCGGCCCCCCGCGAGGGCCCGCAGGGCCGGCTCGTGCAGGTGGCCGTTGGTGGCGAGCACCGAGCCGTTGTAGATCGAGGGCCTCCCGGCGAAGTCGGTGAGACGTCCCCCCGCTTCCTCCACCAGGATCTTCATCGGGGCCGCGTCCCAGGCCTTCAGATCGGTCTCCATGTAGATCTCCGCCTTGCCGGCGGCCACCAGGCTGTAGCCGTAGTAGTCGCCAAAGCCGCGCGTGCGCGCGGAGGCGTCGAGCAGGCCGACGAAGCGGTCCCAGTAGCCGGCCTTCCGCAGGAGATGGAGATCGGAGTGCAGCAGGAACGCGTCCTTCATCGCGGCGCGGTCGGACACGTGGAGGCGCGCGCCGTCGGACGACCAGGCCCCATCCCCCCGGCGCGCCCAGAGCAGCTCGTTGCTGGCCGGGTTGAAGACGACGCCCGCGGTCACCTCGCCCGCCACCTCGAGGCCGATCAGCACCGCCCAGATCGGGATGCGGCGGATGA
>DATFUK010000245.1:0-17657 GCA_035260865.1 Candidatus Methylomirabilota bacterium
TCCCGGTGGGGCTCGATGTCCATCAGGACCCAGAAGATGTACGGCGTGCGGTAGGTGAGCGCGGGGCTCGAGCCGACCCATTCATAGGCCGCGAGGTGCCGGTTCATGGTGCGCGGCCGGATCTCGCCGGGCCAGCGGCCCGTCTCGCCCGCCGTCTTCCACGGCGGGCTCTGCAGCACGGCCGCGCCGGCGATCTCGTAGGCCGCGATGTACCGCGGCTCGGTCGGCGACGGGTTACGGTAGCGGGAGCCCCGTACGACGCCGGGCACCGCCTGCAGCAGCGGCAGGTGCTCCTTGTCGTACACGTCGTTGAACGTGGGCTCCAGATCGTGCGCGACGTCCATCCGGACCAGGAACAGGGCGTGTGGGCTCATGGTGGGGCCTCCCGGCCGAGCACTATCTCACAGTCCGCTTCGACCCGCTTGCTCCGGACCTTCTTCCCCAGTATCTTCACTCGGGGCCGACAGAGGCCGCAGCCGCGCCGGCCCCGCCGTGCCCCACCCACTCTCACAGGAGACGACCGATGCCGCCAGTTGACCCGAACGAAGTGATGATGACCGGCGAGAACTCCTTCATCCGGCTGAGCCCCGACGGCGGCAAGACGCTGACCGACCGCGCCAGCCACTGGCGCGTGCTGTGGTGCCCGGCGGGCGGCGGCCACGCGCTGTTCCTCCAGAGCACGCTCACCGACGGCCGGGTGCGCATCTACAGCGACAACATCGCGGTGGCGCGCTGGCTGCAGAAGTCCATCGAGACCCTGCTCTTCCCGGCCTTCGCGGACACCTCCATCCCGGTGATCGGCGCGCGCTTCGAGCGTCAGGGCGGGCCCTGGTCGAGTGCCAGCGAGACGGTCCAGGCGGTGGACGCGCGGGTCACCATGACCTGGTACGACTGCATCGAGCCCTTCGTGCTCAACGCGCCTCCCGGCTTCAACGACCGGCCGATCGGCGTGTTCAGCACCTTCTTCCCCGCGCGCGCGGCCCAGCTCGAGATCAACGGCAAGGTGGCGACGAACAGCGTGTGGGCGGAGATGCGCGGCGACCGGCAGGGCAGCAGCGCCACCCTCGCCTGGTCCGAGACCTGGGTGAAGCCGCGCGGGTAACCGGAGGGCGCGGGTGAGCGGGCGGCTCGACGGCAAGGTCTCGGTCATCACCGGCGGTGGCAGCGGCATCGGCCGCGCCACCGCGCTCACGTTTCTTCGAGAGGGCGCCCGGGTGGTGATCGGCGACCTGAACGAGGCGGGGCTCGCCGAGAGCGCCGCGCTCGCCCGCGCGCAGGGTTCCGCCGAGCGCCTCGCGACGCTGCGCGGGGACGTCTCGGCGGAGGCCCACGTGATCGGCCTCGTCGAGCTCGCGGTCGAGCGCTTCCAGGGGCTCGACTGCATCTTCAACAACGCGGGGGTCGGCGGCGCGTTCGGCCCCATCGGCGAGACGACCGCGGAGGAGTGGGACTTCACGTTCGCGGTGCTGGCGCGCGGTGTGTTCCTCGGCATCAAGCACGCGTCGACCCGCATGAAGGCTCAGGGCCACGGAGGCAGCATCATCAGCACCGCGTCGATCGCGGGCGTCGGGGGCGGCGCCGGCCCACACGCCTACTCCGCGGCCAAGGCCGCGGTGGCCAATCTCACCCGCTCGGTCTCCACCGAGCTGGCCGCCCACCGCATCCGGGTCAACGCGATCGCCCCCGGGATGATCCGCACGCCGCTCGCCACCGGCCACCGGGAAGAAGCGTGGGACCGCCTGGTGCGCGAGAAGCAGCCGTGGCCGGAGCCGGGCCTGCCGCAGCACATCGCGGACACCGCGCTCTTTCTCGCCGGCGAGGAGTCCCGCTTCATCACCGGCCAGGTCATCGTGGTGGACGGCGGGCTGACCGCCCAGGGCCCGGATCTCTTCGGCCACGACGCGGGCAGCCGGATGCTGCGCAAGGCCGGGCTCAATACCGGTAGCACCGGGCTGCCCGGCACCGTGCGCGAGGTCCGGCGGCCCTAGGCGTCACCAGCCGAGGGGCCCCGGGGACCCCCGGGCGGAGTGCCGTCGCGGCCTCGGGCGTCCTGCCCGGCGGCGAGCAGACCCCCCAAACCCCACGAGCACTTGCGGCGCGGTACGGCCTGGCTCGCCGCTTGCTCCCTGACCTTCCGTTCGGCGAGCTCTCCATCCGAACCAGGAGGCGTACGATGACGGAGCACCGGTGGAGCGTGGCGGCGATGGCCCTGATGGTGTCCCTGCTCGCCCCGGTCCCGGCGATGGCCCAGGGGGCGGTGACCACCGCGACCCTGAGTGTGCTGGCCGCGCCGGTCGAGCGCATGGCGGGCGACGCGGCCGCGCCCGAGCCCGGGATCACCGGGATGAACCTGGCGGAGGGCGACCGCATCCGCACCGGCACGGGCGGCGTGGCGCTCATCACGTTCCTGAACGGCAGCACGGTGACCCTCCTCTCCGAGACCGAGGTGACCGTGAAGCAGGTGCCGGGCGACCGCGCCAAGGGCGCGGGGATCCGCATGCTGATCCACGCGGGGCGGGTGTGGGCGCGCGTGGTCCAGGCCGCGGGCAGCCGCTCGACCCTGACGCTCGAGTCCAACGACTACAGCGCGACCGCGCACGATGGGCTGATCGGCGCCGAGCAATCGGCCGGTACCTTCGTGTGCTGGACGCGACGGGGCGCGCTCTGGCTCACCGACAAGAGCACCCAGACCGACACCGTGCTGGTGGCCGGGCAACGGGCGCGCGCGCGCTTCGGCATGCCGGTGACCCCCGAGCCCTTCGTGGCGGGCGCGAGCACCCTCGAGATCCGGACCACGGGGCCGGTCGTGCCGCTGGTGCGCATGCCGGACGGGAGCGTGGCCGCGGGATTCCTCACGCCGGACGTCGAGGTCAACCAGGTGTTCGGCTCGCTGACCGAGGCGAAAGGCGGGCAGCGCTGGGTGGTGGAGGTGCCGGGCGGCCACGAGGGGCCGTATACGCTGATCCTGACCGGCATCGACGCGGGACCGTTCACCGCGCGGATCTCCGGGCGCTACGTGGGCTTCTCCAGCTACCGGCAGGACATCCGCGGCGAGGCGCGCCCCGGAGAGCGGCTCTTCACCCGCATCACGCAGACCGTCCGGGGCGAGGACCCGCGGACCGCGCGCGCCGTCGAGGCGAGCGTTTACGGGCTGCGCGTCTGGGACGCCTCCGAGCCCGCGGCGACCGTGGCCTCACCCGGCGCCGGGACCCGACCCGGCGCGAACAACTAGCCGCTGGGCGAGCCGAGCGCATTCGGTCAGGCGAACCGAGCGAGATCCGTCAGAGCGAGACCTGGCCGCCGTCCACGTAGAGCGACGTGCCGGTGACGTACGACGCGTCGTCGCCGGCCAGGAACGCGATGCACGCGGCGACCTCGGCCGGCGTCCCCGGCCGTCCCAGCATGGTCCCCCGCCCGAACTCGGTCCGGAACTGCTCGAAGGTCTTCCCCGCGGTGGTGGCGCGGCGCTCGTGGAAGCGCGTGAAGATCGGCCCCGGGCATACCGCGTTCACCCGGATTCCTTCACGCGCGTGGTCGAAGGCCATCGCGCGGGTGAGACCGGCCACCGCCGCCTTGGTGGTGTCGTACTGCACCATGTTGCCGCCCGCGACCACCGAGCGGATCGAGGCCACGTTCACGATGCTCCCGCCGCCGGTCTCGCGCATCAGGGGGATCGCGGCCTTCGCGCAGAAGGCGTAGCCCTTCACGTTCACCGCGAGGATCGCGTCCCAGCTCTCCTCGCTCGCGTCCACCACCGTCTGGTAGAGCCGCATCCCCGCGTTGTTGACGAGGACGTCGAGGCGGCCGAACTCGGCGTGGGCCGCCCGGACGAAGCGGACACACTGGTCCTCCCGCTCGGTATGCGTCTCCACGAAGATGGCGCGACCGCCCTTGGCGCGGATCTCGTCGGCGACCGTGCGCCCGCGCTCCGCGTCGATGTCCGCGATGGCCACGTGCGCGCCGTCCTCGGCCAGACGCCGCGCGGTCGCCTCCCCGATCCCCGAGGCGCCCCCGGTGACCGCCGCCCCCTTCCCCTCGAGCCGGGCCACCCGCGCCCGCCTCAGCGCGCCAGCGCGGCGCGCATCACGGACAGCCCCACCCGCAGCGCGACGAGCAGGCCCGCCTCGTTCATCTCGAACTCCGGCGCGTGATGGGGCCGGGCCGCGCCGGTGGCCGAGCCGATGCCGACGCGGAAGTAGCAGCCGGGGCGCTCGCGCAGGAAGAGGCTCATGTCGTCGCTGGCCATGACCACGCGCCCGTCGGTCACCGCCTCGCCGCCCACCTCGTCCACCGCGCACGTCCGCACGAACTCGGTCTCCTTCGCGTGATTCACCACCGCCGGGCACGAGCCGCCGTCGAAGCGCGTGGTCGCCTCCGCGCGATAGGCCTTCGCGATGTCGGCCGCGAACGCGCCGAGCCGGGAGACCAGATGATCGCGCACCGATTGCTCGAAGGCGCGGATGGTGCCGCGCATGATCGCGCGGTCCGGGATGATGTTGCCCTTGGTGCCGGAGACGATCTGCCCGACCGTGAGCACCGCGGTGTCCTGGGCCGGGACCTCGCGCGAGATGAGGGCCTGCATGCCGAGCAGGATGCTGGCGGCCGCGGTGATGGGGTCGACCGAGAGATGCGGCATCGCCCCGTGGCCGCCGGATCCGCGCACCTCGACGGTGAACGCGTCGGCCGAGGCCATGGACGGCCCGGGGCGCACCTGGACCTGGCCGACCGGCTGCTGGGTCGTGAGGTGCAGGCCGTAGATCTCGTCCACCCGCGGATCGTCGAGCACACCCGCCTCGATCATCGGGCGGGCGCCGCCCAACACCTCCTCGGCGGGCTGGAAGAGGAAGACGGCGGTGCCCGGCATCTCCGCGCGCCGCGCGGCCAGGATGTCCGCCATCGTGATCGCGATCGCGGTGTGGCCGTCGTGTCCGCACGCGTGCATCACCCCCGGCGTGCCGGAGGTGAAGGGCGCCTCGAGCAGCTCGGTGAGCGGCAGCGCGTCGATGTCGGCCCGCCACGCGATGGTCGGCCCCGGCCGGTCGCCGTGGAGCACGCCCACGACTCCGGTGCCCCCGACGCCGGTCCGGACGTCGAGCTTCGCCGCGTGCAGGCGCTCCGCGATGATCTCCGCGGTGCGCCGCTCCTGGTGGCTCAGCTCGGGATGGCGGTGGAAGTCGCGACGGAGCGCGACCAGATCGTCTGCCCGCTTCGTGATCTCCTGGCTCCATTCCGAGCGCGTCTTGCTCATCCAGGCGTCTCCTCGCGGCGGTGTTTTTACGCGGCCCCGATGCTGCGCCGTCGCGGGCCCCGCTGTCAACCGTCGCGTGTCCTGCCAAGATTGAGCCACCCGGTGACCACGGTGGGAACCCGGCGGGAGCCGAGCCGGCGGTCTCGCGCGGGCAAGTCGCCGTTTTCCTCGGTTTCTCGTCTGGTGGACGTCTGGCCCGCCACTTGCTCCTGATCGTCGGCGACATGGAAACCAAGACCACCCCGCGCACCACCAGCCGCCGTCTTCACGTCCGCAGGAACGTCTCATGGACCGCCTGGGTCACGGCCGGCAAGACTCGCGTCCGGTGTCACACCGTGGACCTCAGCGCCAACGGGGCCCGTCTCAAGCCACGCGGAGAGTTCCAGCCCGGAACCCCCGTCGCGCTGCAGTTCCAGCCGGCGGACGGGCCGATGATGGAGGTTGCCGCGGTCGTGTGGCGCGTCGAGCCGGACAGCATGGCGGTCATGTTCCTGCAGAGTGTCGCGGTGCAGGTGGCCGTCGCCACGCGGACGCCGGAGCACAGCCGACGCGGCTGGCGGTAGCACCCGCTCTCCCCCTCGACCCCCGCGCCCCACGAGGGCTCCCCTAGATCGGTCGTCCGGGCCCGGCGCGCCCCGCATGGCCCTTTGACAGCCGGCTCCCCGTCCCCTAGACTCCCGCCAGATCAATCCGGCTCCCGGGGAGACCCATGAACCTCCGCCTGCTCCGCTCGACGTCGCTCCGCGGTCGTCCGCGTCACCGCCTCATGGCGTCCCTCCGTCGATCCTGACCGGCCACTCATCCGACCGCGCCCAAGTGAGAACGCCATGACCAAGCTCATCGTCGCCGCCCTGGTGCTGCTGGCCGCCATCGCCCACACCTCGATGGCGGCCGCCCAGGTGGTCAGCGCACCCGCGCCGACCGCCACGAACTCGCAGGGCCTGCCCTGGTGGTTCGTCCAGCACCAGTACACGCCGGGAATGCCGTGGTTCTACCGGGCGCCCACGTCGCCCGGGCCGCGGCAATGCCGGATCGCGTACTGGTACCCGGCGCAGCATTGGCACACGGACCAGTGGGGCAATACGATGACGTGGGTGGAAAACACGCCCCAGTACGTCTGCAACTGACGACCGCAAGTTCCGTCGCGCGCCCGTCCGGATCTCTGCTAGCGTGCCTGTCGTGAGCGAGCAGACCACGTGGCGCGAGATGATCCCGGAAGGCGAGGCGGCGCGGCTCGACGCCCTCGCGAAGCGCCTGCTCGGCCCGGGCAAGCTCGACGGCCGGCCGCTCCACCGCAAGGCCCTCGCCGCGCTGCACGCGCGCTTCGAGGTATCCGAAGCCCCGCCCGATCTCCGCCACGGCCTCTTCGCGGAGCCGGGAAGCTACGACGCCTTCGTGCGCTTCTCCTCGGGCGCGGGGCAGGCGCGCCCCGACCGCGTGCCGGACGTGCGCGGGCTCGCGGTCAAGATCCTGGGCGTCACCGGCCGGAAGGTGATCCCCGGCCTCGAGACCGCGACCACCCAGGACTTCCTCGCGATCCTCTCCCCCACGTTTCCGTTCAAGGATCCGGCCGCCTTCGTGGACATCGCGGTGGCCTCGCGGCGCGGGAAGCTCGCGGTGATGGCCGCGGTGCTGAGGCACTACGGCCCGCTCGGCCTGTTCGCGGCCCTGCCCCGGCTGCAGCGCACGCTGGACTCCTCCACGCGGAGCCTGGCCGAGCGCACCTACTTCACCGCGGTCCCCCTGCGCCTCGGGCCCCACGCGGTCAAGCTGCGCTTCCGCCCGATGGACGTGCCCCCGCCGGTACCGCCGGTCGGCGGTCCGGACGCGCTCGCGGTGGAGCTGCAGGCCCGGGTGCGCGCGTCGCCGCTCTCGTTCCGGGTGGAGGCGCAGCGCTTCGTGGACGAGTCCCGCACCCCGATCGAGGATCCGACCGTGGAGTGGGCCGAGCGCGACGCGCGGTGGGTCGCCCTGGCCCGGCTCGCGATCCCCGCGCAGACCGCCGAATCTCGCGCGGGCCGCGCGCTGGCTGCCTACGTGGAGCGCCTGTCGTTCGATCCGTGGCACGCCCTGGTCGAGCACCGCCCGCTCGGCGTCGTCATGCGGGCGCGCGCGGTCGCCTACCGGCACGCGGTCGCCGCGCACGGGGCCATCTCCGAGCTCGAGGTCAAGCCGCCGGCCGCCGTGATGGCCTGAGCCCCGAAGGCATATACTGCGGGCCAGCGAGTCACCCAATTCCTAGGAGACCACGATGAACGGTGCGGAGAGCCTGGCGCGAACGCTGGTGGCGGGTGGGGTCAACGTCTGCTTCACGAATCCGGGCACGTCGGAGATGCACTTCGTGGCCGCGCTGGACAAGGTGGACGGCATCCGCTGCGTGCTCGGCCTCTTCGAGGGCGTGGTCACCGGCGCGGCCGACGGCTACTGGCGCATGGCCGACAAGCCGGCCGCCACCCTGCTGCACCTCGGCCCCGGCCTCGGCAACGGGCTCGCCAATCTCCACAACGCGCGCAAGGCCAGCTCGGGCATCGTCAACATCGTGGGCGAGCACGCGACGTACCACATCAAGCACGACGCGCCGCTCACCTCGGACATCGAGGGCATCGCGCGCCCGGTCTCCGCGTGGGTGCGCACGTCGCCCAGCGCCCGCGCGGTCGCCGCCGACGGGGCCGCCGCCATCGCGGCGGCGCGCACCGCGCCCGGCCAGGTCGCCACGCTCATCCTGCCCGCCGACACCGCGTGGAACGAGGCCGACGGGGTGGCGCCGGTGCCACCCGCGGCCGCTCCTGCGCGCGTCGCCGCGGAGGCGATCGAAGCCAGCGCCAAGGCGCTCCGCACCGGCGAGCCGGCGATGCTGATGCTCACCGGCCTCGCGGTCCGCGAGCGCGGCCTCGCGCTGGCCGGCCGCATCGCCACCGCGACCGGGGCGCGCATCATCGCCCAGGGCTCCAACGCCCGCATCCAGCGCGGCGCCGGCCGCGTGCCGATCGAGCGGCTGCCGTACCCGGTGGACCAGGCCCTCGCGGTGCTGAAGGACGTGCGGCACCTCATCCTGGTCGGCGCCAAGGCCCCGGTGGCGTTCTTCGCGTATCCCGACAAGCCGAGCGTGCTCACCCCGGACGGCTGCCAGGTGCACCGCCTCTCGACCATGGCGGAGGACGCGATCGGCGCGCTCGAGGCGCTGGCCGAGGCGGTCGGGGCCAAGAAGAACGGCGAGACGGTGCAGCAGCCCGGCCGCCCCGCGCTGCCCACCGGCGCGCTCACCCCCGATACGCTGGCCGCCGCGCTGGGCGCGCTGCTGCCGGAGGGCGCCATCGTCTCCGACGAGTCGGTGACCACCGGCCGCGGCTTCTTCAAGGCGACCGCGGGCGCCCCGCCCCACGACTGGATGAACAACATGGGCGGCTCGATCGGCCTCGGGCTGCCGCTGGCCACCGGGGCCGCGGTGGCGTGCCCGGACCGCAAGGTCGTGTGCCTCGAGGGCGACGGCAGCGGCATGTACACGGTGCAGGCGCTGTGGACCCAGGCGCGCGAGGGGCTCGACGTCACCACCGTGGTCTTCGCCAACCGGACCTACGCGATCCTGCGGCACGAGCTGACCGGCGTCCGCGCGGGCACGCCTGGGCCCAAGGCGGCCGACATGCTCGACATCGGCCGCCCGGATCTCGACTGGGTCTCGATGGCCCGCGGGATGGGCGTGCCCGCCAGCCGCGCCACCACCGCCGAGGAGTTCAACAAGCAGTTCGCGGCCGGGCTCGCCGCCCCCGGCCCCTACCTCATCGAAGCGGTGCTCTGAGGCGCCCATGAACTTCGGGATCCATATCGGTCACATGGGCGGCCCCCTCGCCGAGATGCGCCGCCTGTGGCAGTTCGCGGACGCGCAGGGCTTCGACTGGTTCTCGGTCTCCGACCACTTCCAGGAGTCGCCGCCGCGCGGGGGCGACCTCGACTGCTACGAGGCGATCGCCACGCTCACCGCCGCGGCCATGGACACGCGGCGGATCCGCCTCGGCAGCGGCGTCTACTGCGTCGCCTACCGGAACCCGGGGCTGCTCGCCAAGTCGCTCACCACGATCGACCATCTCTCCAACGGCCGGGTGGACTGCGGGCTCGGCGCGGGCTGGCACGACGTCGAAGCCAAGGCCTACGGGTACCCGTTCCCCTCGATCGGGCCGCGCGAGGACATGCTCGAGGAATACGCGCAGATCATGCGGCAGCTCCTCGACCCCGAGCAGCGTCGCGTCACCTTCGAGGGCGCGCACTTCCGCATGGTGGACGCTCCCAATAACCCGAAGCCGGTCCAGCCCCGCATCCCCATCTGGATCGGCGGGCGCGGCGAGAAGCGCACCCTGCGCGCCGCCGCGAAGTACGCGGACGGGTGGAACGGCGCCTACATCGGCCCGGAGGACTGGACGCACAAGAGTCGGGTGCTCGACCGATGGTGCGAGACCGAGGGACGTGATCCGAAAACGATCATGCGAACCGTGAACCTCGGCTTCTACCTCGGGGCGGACGCGCGCGGGGCCGCGCGCGCTGATGAGATCTTCCGCCGGCACTGGGGCGGGAGCCCCGATCGCGTCGACCGCACCGGCTACCTCCGGGGAACCGTCAAGGACGCGCGGGAGATGGTGGAGCAGTTCCGCGCGCTCGGCTGCACGCGCCTGTGCATCGCCCTCCGGGAGGGCCCCTACGACTGGGAGGCGCTCGAGGCCTTCGCGGCCGAGATCGTCCGCGCCCGCTGACTAGCGGTCGGGCGCGCAGCACTCCCCGTGCGGCATCGGGCGCGGCACGTCGAGCGCCGGGTTGCGATCGAAGAAGCCGGCGGGCTTGAGCATGAAGCCGATCGTGGTCACCGGCATCACCGGCCAGTCCTCGGGACGGACGATGTGGTGGGCCCCGAAGGTGTACCAGAGCACGACGTCGGTATTCTCGAGCGGCGCGTCGTCCCGCACGTAGGTGGGCAGACCGGCGCCGCCCGGGTGCTGGTTCGGATACTCGCCGGCCGCATAGCGCTCGCGCGGATCGTGGCGCGTGACCCAGAGGTGCCGGGTCATGAAGGCGGCGCGCTTGGTGACGGAGGCCTCGGGCCCCGCGAACGGGCGCACGTTCTCGCCCGGCATCAGCTTGTAGCCGACCGGCTCGCCCAGGCGGTTCCGCACCGAGGGATTCACGACCTTCCAGAAGCGCCCGGCGAGCGGATCGAGGAGCCGCTGGGCCCGGGCCTCCGAGGCGAGCAGCGTGGCCTCGGCGTGGAAGGCGTTGTGGTGCGGGTTCTCGGGCCCGGCCGCGTCCGCGACGGTGTTGATCTCGTAGACCGAGTTGTCGGGCCCGTCCACCATCATGTCCAGCCGCGCGTTGAAGAAGTGCTGGTGGATGGGCCCGTAGACGCCGGGGGCGACCATCTCGCCCCACCGCGGCGTGCTCCCCGCCGGCTCGGCGCCGTTGGAGATAACGCCGGTCAGCTTGACTTCCAGCTGGATCGTGCCGTCCAGGTAGAAGTACCAGTAGAAGCCGTACTCGTAGTTGCCCACCGTCGAGATCGACGACACCACCAGGCGGCGCGAGCGGCGCACCTCGGTCGTGCCGAGCCGCCAGTCGACGTGCTTCCACAGGATGCCCGCGTCCTCCTCGTGGACACAGATCGCGTTGGCCAGCGTCACCGGGCGGCCGCGCCCGTCGTTGACCACCGCGTCGAGATAGCGGATCTCGCCCAGGCAATCGCAGCCGTTCTCGAGGGAATTGGCGAGCGTGCCGATGCCGTACTCCCCCACGTCGAAGGCGTTGCGGTGGAAGTAGGTCGGGCGCGGGTCGCCGTAGGGCACCACCATGTCCGCGATCGAGGCGCGGTAGAGGACCGGCCGCTCGCGCCCCTGGTCCTCGTACCCGACGGTGTGGAGCACGAGGCCCTCGCGGGGCGTGAAGCCGATGCGCATGCGCCACCGTTGCCAGCGAAGCTCGTGGCCCGCGAGCTCGAAGCTCGGCCCGTCCGGCTGGCGGATCTCGACCGGCTTGAGCCCGGCGCGCGTGCCCGCGGCCTCCGGCGAGTAGTTGGCGTCCTCGGGCGGCAGCGGGACGATGCCGCCGTCCTCCACCGCGAGGACCTCCATCGCGTTCAGGTCCACCACGGTGAGCAGGTTGGCCACCGGTCGGGCGTAGCCGTTGTCCTGCGCGTGGCGGCGGATCCAGGTGAGCGCGCGCACCAGGCGCCGGCCCTCGTCCTCCGGGAAGCCGAAGTTGCCCGCCGACCAGGAGTCCACCATGGCGAGGCTGAAATCGATGACCCCGCGCCGGCGCAGCGCCTCCTGCCAGCGCGGGTCGGCGCGGACCGCCGCCTCGCAATCCACGAACTCGTCCTGCACGATGGCGGGCTGAGCGCCGGGCACGTGCTCCCACGACAGCACGCGGGCCGCGGAGAGCGAGACGACCGCCTCGTACGTCTTGCCGGGCCCGGAGTCGATGAGCACCACGAAGGCGGCCCGCTCCACCGCGTCGCCCGGCCGGTGCGCGAGCACGACCTTCTTGGCCGGCTCGTGCAGCATGATGAAGATGGCCCGGACCCGCGGCCCCAGCGCCCGCTCCGTGCGCACGATCTCCCACGCGCGCTCGACCTCCGCCGCGCTCAGCGGGTCCAGGGGATGGCCGGTCGACGCCATGCGGTCGTCTCCTCCGCGGTCTACTCGGTGGCCCGCGGCGGCATGTCGCGGATGGGCCGCACCTCGATCGAGTGGCCGCCCACTCGCAGCAGCGGGTGCTCGGCCGCGATCGCGAGCACCTCGTCCAGGCTCGGGACGTCCACGACGTCGTAGCCCCCGAGCTGCTCCTTGGTCTCGGCGAACGGCCCGTCCGTGGTGACCGCCTTGCCGCTCCGCATCCGCACCGTGGTCGCGGTGTGGGTCGGGAGCAGCGGGTTGCCGCCCACGTAGACCCCGCGCTTGCGCAGCCCGTCCGCCGCCTCCACCGCGAGCTGGCGGATGGCGGTGCGCTCCGCCTCGGGCTTCGCGTCCCACCACGCCTCGTCCCGGTACATCAGCAGCATGTAGCGCATGGCCCCCGGATACCTCTCAGTGCGCCACGCTCGGCACCGCGACCCGGAAGGGCGACGGGGGCCGGAACGCGAACGCGATGGCCACCGCCCCCAGACCGATGCCGAACGAGCCGATGAAGAGCCAGGAGTAGCTCCCGAACGAATCGTAGAGCACGCCGCCGAGCCACGGCCCGAGGGCCATGCCCAGGGTGGAGGCGAAGGCGACCGCGCCAAAGGTGGCGCCCATGATCCGGGCGCCGAAGTACTCGCGCACCACGATCGCGTAGAGTGGCATCACGCCGCCGTAGGCGAGGCCGAACATGAGGGCGAGCGCGTAGAAGCCGGCCAGCTCACGCGTGACGAGGTAGAGGCTCACCGCGACGGCCTGGATGGCGAGCCCCACGATCAGCACCTGCTTGGCCCCCAGCCGGTCGGCCAGCAGCCCGCAGATCACGCGGCCGCTCAGCGAGGCCAGGCCCGCCGCGCTGAGCACGGTGGTGGCGGCCATCGCGGACACCCCGTGGTCGATCGCGTTCGTCACCATGTGGAAGATCGGGCCGGAGTGCGCCGCGCAGCACGCGAAGTGGGTGAGCGCGATGGCCGCGAACTGCGGGGTGCGCAGCGCCTCCGCCACCGTGAACTCGCGGGCCGCCACCGCGCCGGGCGCGGGAGTCGGGGCGGGCGCGGCCGCGGGCGGGTTACGCACGAGCAGCGCGGCGGGAATGAGGAGGAGCCACGCGAGGTCCCCGATCGTCAGCATCGCCACGCGCCAGCCGTAGGTCGCGATGATCCAGCCCGCGAGCGGCGCCACCGTCATCGAGCCGAGGCCGAGCCCCGCCGAGACCAGCGCGACCGCGAGGCTCCGGTGCTCGACAAACCAGCGGGTGGTCGTCGCGGTCATCGGCGCGTAGAAGCTCCCGGCCGCGACCCCCACCACCACCCCGAACAGGAGCTGGAACTGGCCGAGCGTCGCCGCCTGGCTCGCGGCCACCAAACCTCCGCCCAGCACGATGCCGCCCGCGAGCACCACCACCCGCGTCCCGAACCGGTCGGAGAGCGCCCCCCAGAAGAACGAGCCCACGCCCATGCAGAGGAAGTTCAGCAGTGCGGCCAGCGAGATGCCGGTGCGGGACCAGCCCATCGCCTCGGACATGGGCTGGAGAAACACCCCGAGCGAGAGCATCGAGCCGATCCCGATGCACGTCATCACGATGCCGCACGCCACGATCACCCAGCCGTAGAAGATCTTCATCGCGCTCCCGGGAGCCTATCACGGGCCGGCTGCAGGAGCTGGACCAGGTTGCCCTCCGGGTCCTTCAGGGTCGCGATCGACACGGTGTCGTAATCGGTGGGTTCCTCGACGAACTCGACCCCGGCGGCCTGGAGGCGCTTCCAGTCCGCCACGAGATCGTCGGTCGCCAGGCCCACCAGGTGGCGGGCGGGATCGGTATTGGGGCCGCGGACTCGGTCGTGGGTGCCCAGCCCGATCGTTGGCCCTCCGGGCTCGCCCAGGACCACGAAGCGCGGGGACTCGATGGCCACCTTGAGGCCCAGCACGTCACGGTAGAACGGCAACAGGTTGTTCAGATCCGCGCTCCAGATGGACACGGCCCTCAAGCCCTTGATCATCAGACCCTCCTGGTTGGTATCCCTCGGACAACCCTCACGCGATGGTCGAACCGGCGGGCCCGGGATCGACAAGCGCGGAAAACACCGGCATCGTGTCGATTCCCGAGACCTCCGAGCGACCATCTGGTGTCCGCCGCCATCCCATCGCGAGGAGGGGCTATGAAGTACATCTGCCTGGTCTATCTTGTGGAGAACGACATGAACGCCCTGTCCAAGAAGGAGGCCGACACCTGCACCGAGGAGAGCCTCGCGTACGACGAGGGCCTCCGGAGGAGCGGTCATCTCCTCGCCGCCCACGCGCTGCAGCCGGTCGAGACGGCCACGACCATCCGGGTCCGGAACGGCAAGCTGTCCACCACCGACGGCCCCTTCGCCGAGACGAAGGAGCAGCTCGGCGGGTTCATCCTGATCGAGGCGCGGGACCTGAACGATGCCATCCAGGTGGCCGCCAAGATCCCGATGGGGCGCCGGGGCACCATCGAGGTACGGCCCATCAAGGAGCTCACGCGATGAAGTTCCTCTTCATGATCTTCCACGACGAGAATATCCTCGATTCGATGCCCGAGGGCGAGATGCAGACCCTGGTCGATTCCGCCCTCGGCTACGACGACGAGATCCGCCGGAGCGGCCACTATATCGTGTCGAACGCGCTGCAGCGCGCGCGGACCGCCCGCACCATCCGGGTGCGCGGCGGCAAGGCGACCGTCACCGATGGCCCCTTCGTCGAGACCAAGGAGCAGCTCGGCGGGTTCTTCCTGATCGAGGCCAAGGACATCGACGAGGCGTGTGAAGTGGCCTCACGATTCCCGCCGGCCCGTCTCGGGACCATCGAGGTGCGTCCGGTCCAGGAGCTGCGGCACTCCTAGCCGCGGCTCCGACCCGCCATGAGCCTACCCACGGCCGACGACTCCGCCCGCGAGGCGGTGGAGGCGGTCTACCGCTCGGATTCGCGCCGCGTCCTCGCCACCCTCATCCGCCTGCTCGGCGACTTCGAGCTCGCCGAGGAGGCGATGCACGAGGCCTTCGCGGCCGCGGTCGAGCAGTGGCCGCGCGAGGGCCCGCCGGCCAGCCCCCGGGCCTGGCTGGTGTCCACCGGCCGCTTCAAGGCCATCGACGCCATGCGCCGGCGCGCGCGGTTCGACGCCTCCCAGGCGGAGCTCGCCGAGCGGCTCGAGGCGGAGACTGCCGGCCCGCGGCCGGGGGAAGGCGAGGACATCGTGGACGACCGGCTCCGCCTGATCTTCACGTGCTGCCATCCGGCCCTGCCGGCCGACGCCCAGGTCGCGCTGACGCTCCGCGAGGTCTGCGGTCTCACGACCGAGGAGATCGCGCGCGCCTTCCTCACCGCTCCCCCGACGCTCGCCCAGCGCATCGTGCGCGCCAAGGCCAAGATCCGCGACGCGCACATCCCCTACGAGGTGCCGGCCCTGGCCGAGCTGCCGGATCGCCTCGACACCGTGCTCCACGTCATCTACCTGGTGTTCAACGAGGGGTACTCCGCTTCCTCCGGGGAGTCGCTGACCCGCGCCGACCTCTCCGGCGAGGCGATCCGCCTCGGGCACCTGCTCGTCGAGCTCCTGCCCGAGCCGGAGGCGATGGGCCTGCTCGCGCTCATGCTCCTGCACGAGTCGCGCCGCCCCGCGCGCACCTCGCCCACCGGCGAGCTGATCCTGCTGGACGACCAGGACCGCTCCCTCTGGAGCCGCGCGCAGATCGGGCAGGGCACCGCGCTGGTGGAGCGGGCGCTCGCCTCGCGCCGCATCGGTCCGTACACGCTCCAGGCCGCGATCGCGGCGGTGCACGCGGAGGCCCCCGCGGCCGCCGCGACCGACTGGGGCCAGATCGTCGGGCTCTACGACGTGCTGGTGCGGGCCGAGCCGTCGCCGGTGGTCGAGCTGAACCGGGCCGCCGCGGTGGCGATGCGCGACGGCCCCGCCGCCGGGCTGGCCCTGATCGACGCGATCCTGTCGCGCGGCGATCTCACCGACTATCCGCTCGCCCACTCGGCGCGGGCGGAGCTGTGCCGCCGGCTCGGCAAGACCGGCGACGCGCGCGCGTCCTACGAGCGCGCGCTCGGCCTCACCCGCCAGGAGCCGCAGCGGCGCTTTCTCGAGCGCCGCCTCGCCGAGCTACGGGACTGAGGGCGCGGCCGGCGGTTTGACCGCCCCGGCCCGATCTGGCAGGATCGCCTCACTCTCGCCGTCCCCGGAGGCCGCCCGATGCGCATGCCGCTCGAAGACGTGACGGTGCTCGACCTGAGCCACGCCCTGGCCGGGCCCTTCTGCTCCACCATGCTGGCCGACTTCGGCGCCGAGGTCATCAAGCTCGAGCCGCGCGGCGCCGGCGACATCGCGCGCGCGTGGGGCCCGCCCCTGCCCGGCGGCGAGACCTCTTACTTCGTGAGCCTGCATCGCAACAAGAAGGGCATCGAGATCGATCTCAAGCACCCCGAGGGAAAGGGTCTCTTCTTTCAACTGGTAGGCAAATGCGACGTGGTGCTCGAGAACTACCGCGTGGGCGCCCTCGCCCGGCTCGGGCTGGGCTACGAGGCCGCGCGCGAGCGGAACCCCGGCATCATCTACTGCTCGGTCTCCGGGTTCGGCCAGGACGGCCCCTATCGCGACCGCGCCGCGCTCGACCTAATCGTTCAATCCGAGAGCGGGATGATCAGCACCACCGGCGAGGCGGGCGGGCACGGGGTGCGCTGCGGCGTCTCCATCGCCGACATGACCGCGGGGATGTACGCGGCCTTCGGCATCGTGCTGGCCTTGCGCGTGAAGGAGCGGACCGGGCGCGGGCAGGCCATCGACGTGTCCATGCTGGAAGGCCAGCTCTCGCTGCTCGGCAGCATGATCGGGGCCTACTTCGCCGACGGCGAGCTCCCGGCCCCGATGGGCACCGCGTACAAGGCGCTGCTGCCCTACCAGACCTTCCGCACCAAGACCCGCGACCTGGCCCTGGCGGTCGGCAGCGAGAAGCTGTGGAAGGTGTTCTGCCCCGCCATCGGCTGTCCCGAGCTGACCGACGATCCCCGCTACCGCACCAACACCGAGCGGGCGCGGAACCGCGACACCCTCATCCCGCGGCTGCAGGAGGCGTTCCTCACCCGGACCTACGAGGAATGGGAGCCGCGGCTGCTCGCGCAGGGCATCCCGATGGGCGCCATCAACACGATCCCGCAGGTGGTGGAGCACCCGCAGGTGAAGGCCCGCGGGGCCCTCGTGGAGATGGCGCATCCGCGCGCCGGTACGGTCCGCATGGTCGGCGCGCCGGTGCGGCTCTCCGAGACGCCGGGCTCGGTGCGCACGCCCGCCCCGCTCCTCGGCGAGCACACCGAGACCGTGCTGCGCGACCTCCTGGGCCTCGACACCGCCGAGATCGAGACGCTGCGCGCCGGCGGCGTCATCGGGCCGAAGCGGTGAGCCGCGCCATGAAGAAGGAGATCGTCCGGGCCACGCTGGCGAACGCCAATCCGAACCTCTCGCCCGCGACCCGCTTCGGGAACCTCGTCTTCGTGGCCGGCCAGACCGGCCGGCACCCGGTCACCGGCGAGCTCGGCCGGGACATCCGCGAGCAGACCCGCAACACGCTCGAGCGGATCAAGGTCGTCCTCGCCGCCGCGGGGACGTCGCTCGACAACGTGCTCACCGCGATGACCCACCTGATCCGCCGTGAGGACCTGGCCGCCTACAACGAGGAGTATGCGAAGTACTTCCCGGCCGACAAGCCGGCGCGCACCACCGTCACGGTCGCCTC